>DASWLB010000090.1:0-4173 GCA_036396315.1 Alphaproteobacteria bacterium | reverse complement strand
GCGCCGGCTGTTCTCGTCGGTCGTGTTCTTGATCCAGAACACCTTGCCGCCGGTCTCGCGCAGCGCGGCGGCGAGCCGGTTCACGGCCGGCACGGTGCCGATCGCGGTCTTGACCGGCGTCGGCGTGTGTTCGGGCACCATGAAGCCGTTCTGCAGATCGACGACGACGAGCGCGGATTTCTTCGGATCGAGATCGTCGAAGACGTGCAGCCGGCCGCGGCGCTGCATCGCGCGATCGATCGCCCATTGCGGCATCGTGAACTCATGCATGGTCGGTACTCCCCAGGATGAAGGATGAAGTCCGCATCGTCAGGCGATCGCCGCGGCTTCGCGCGCGGCCTCAAATCCGACCCGCACGAACTTTCGGGCGGCCTGCGCCCGCGCGAGGCCCGCCGACCCGGAGCACCCCTCGTGCCGCATGACCGTCTCGGCGATCTGGTCGCCGATTGTATAGACGGGATCGGGCGCCGTCATGGGCTCCCGGAAGATCATCGAGACGTGGGCGTCCCGGGGGTCGCGGAGCGCGCTCGGTCGTCGCCAGAATGTCGTGCTCGCCCACCCGGACGCGCCTGCCCCGGTGGAGTCGGGACGGCATGTCGCGTCCACGCTCGTCGGTGCCGAGCGCGAAGTCGCGGAAGCCGATCGGCTTCATGCGGTGGATCATGACGGTTATGGCTTCGCCCGCCGTCGCCGCCGCGTCGGGCCAACGTCGCAACGCCCGCCGCCGTCGCGGCGCGCTTGGGCACATCTTATTGCGCTGCACAATGGACGCGCACGGCCGCGTCATGGACGGCCTCGGGACGATTGTGCGACGGTCCCGCCGCAAGAAGTGCCGCGATGGAGCCGAACGCCCCCCGATGCCCGTGTTCGATCCCCTCAGGCTGCGCGAGGCGGCTGCGGCCGCCGTCGCCGCGGGCGGTCCGCGCGAACGCATGTTCGCCGCCCTCCTCGATGCCCTCGAAGAATGCTACCCGGGCCGCATCGCCCGGCCGCCGCGCTGGGTGATGAGTCACGCCGGCGGCGCGCTCGGCCAGTTCGCCATCCTGTACGGCTCGCTCTCCGAATATCTCCTGATCTTCGGCACGCCGATCGGCACGCACGGCTATACCGGCCGGTTCCGCTACGTCACCGACTGGGCATTCTTCCTTTCGGGCGAAGCGTGCTACTTTGCCGAGGGCGACCTCGAGCCGACCGCATTCTGATAGAGCGGTGCCGCGCGCGCCACGTCCGGGTGCGCCATCGCCTGCAGCAGCCGCCGGCGCGGGAATTCGCGCGACTGGCCCTGGAATACGTATTCGCCCGAAACCAGGATCACGTCGAATTCCAGCGCGTCATAGATCAGCATGCCGCCGCGCGGCACCGAGTTGTAGAAGCCGAGCTGCATGAAGATCAGGTGCACGGCGATGAAGATGCCGAGGACGGCGAGGACGCTGCGGCCGCGCTCGTGGGCGAGCGTGCGCCAGGCGACGAAGCTTCTCACCGCAGCGCCGCTTCCGGTGCCTCCCGCGCGCCGGTCACGTCGATCACCACGTCCACCGTCAGGTTGGTGAGACGGGCCGCCTCGCCGCCGTCCTCCAGCGCGATGCGCACCTCGACGACGCGCCGGTCCGTGTTCGCCGCCGGATCGACGTCGAGAACGTCGTTCTTGTAGATCAGGTTGCCGATCTTCACGACCTTGCCGGAGAGGGCGCGCGCGAGCGCCGGGCTGCGCACGGTCGCGCGCTGGCCTTCGCGCACGAAGCGGATGTCGGTCTCGTACACCTCGGCGACGGCGTGCATGCGCGCCGTGTTGCCCATCTTGAGGATCGGCGTGTCCACCTTGCGCTCGCCCGGCCGCGTCAGCACCTTGAGGATGCGCCCGTCGATCGGGGCGCGCACCTCAGCCTGGGCGAGGCGGGCCTCGGCCAGCAGGAGCCTCTTCTCGAGCGATTCGACGGCGACGGCGGCCGTGGCGCGGGCGAGCGCCGCCTTGGCGCGCGCAAGCTCGGCCGCGGCCTTTTCTCCTTCGATGCGCATGCTGGCGCGGATCTGCGCCAGCTCGGTGCGCGCCATCGACAGATCCTCCTCGTTCCGGCGCACCATCGTGCGCTGGTCGTCGAAGGCGCGCCGCGGACCCATGTTCGATTCGAACAGTTCGCGGCGGGAATTCAGGATGTCGCGGTTGTTGCCGAGCTGGATGTCGAGCGAACGCACCTTGGCCTCGAGCATCGCGATGCGCAGCGGATAGACTTCGGCGACCTCGTCCACCTTGACCGCGGCCGCGCGGATCTCGGCCTCGCCGAGTGCCGCTTCGGCGGCAAGCCGGCGGCGCGCCTCGGCCAGCTCGGCCGCGATCTCGTCGCGGTCGGCGCGGCGCTCGTCGTGCACCCCGAGATAGCCGAGCGGCTGGCCCGCCCGGACCTCGTCGCCCTCGGCGACGAGCAGGCGGTCGAGCCGGTCGACGAGCGGCGCCGCGACGTCGATGATCTCGCTCTCGGGCTCGATGCGCCCGAGCGCCGCGACGGCGACGCGCGCAGCGGGCGCGCTCGGCGCGACCACGCCGCCGCTCGCGGGCTCGATCGAGGCGAGCGGTGCGTCGAGCGCCCCGGACGCGAACAGCCCGCCGCCGGTGAGGGCGGCGACGGCGATCAGGCCGATCCCGATGGCGATGGCGCTGCGCATACCCGACGCCCGGCCTTTCCCGAGTGCGTTAACGGATTGATTTTTCCCATTAAACCGGCTTTTGCGCCGACAATCAACCGGCGCGGCGACGCACCGGGCGCGCGGGCGCCCTTAACCACCGTCCGCCGCGCCGCGCCTCAGCTTGTCGAACACGTCCATCACCGCGCCCGCGGCGCCGTAGCGCTCGCGCACCGCGTCGTAGAGCCGACAATCGAACATGCGGCGGAACCCGTCGCGGTCGAGCATCGACACGGCGTAGGGCGCCTGATAGCCGCGATGGGCGATGAGGAACCGCCCGAGGCGCGCGACGGCATCGAGCGCGCTGTAGCCCTCGCCGCGGCGCACCGGGCCGGGAACGACGAAGACGCCGACATCGACGTACATCTCGGACGAATCCGCCGCGAGCCCCGGCCCGACGAAGCCCTGCGGCGTCGTGCGGTCGAGCCGCATCGGGCAGAGCCAGAGCGGATAGCCCTCGATATCGGCATCGAGGAACGCGAGCGTCGCCTCGAGCTCGCGGAGCGGCACGAGCGCGTCCTGCACGATGTGCTTCTCGTCGTAGAAGCGCTTGATGCGCTCGCCCTGGGTGAGCTTCAGGAAGGCGATCTTGGGCGGCATCGTCCAGCCGAGCAGGAAGCGGAACAGCGGATGGTTGCCGAACGGCACGATCAGCCCGGCCTCCCAATAGATGCCGCGCACGTGCCGGCGATAGAAGTGATCGAGCGGCACCCATTCTTCGCCGCCGCCCGCAGCGACGAACTTGCGGCTGCGCGCGGCGAACCACGGCGCGTGCCAGGCGTTGGCGCGGTGCACGCGACCCGCCTCCGCGCGGGCGTCGAAGCGGCCGGCGATGACCACGGACTCGGTCGGCGAGAATACGATCGCCTCGACGAAGTCCGCCGCGTCAGCGCGGCAGGCCTCGTCGGCGAAAATGCGGCAGGTTTCGGCGAAGCCGTGCGCCGGGATGTAGGCAAGGCGCACGTACGGCGCGGCCGGCACGATGCGAAGCTCGAGCGCGACGACGAATCCGAGCGCGCCGAGCGAGAAGGGCAGCGCGCGGAACAGATCGGCGCGCTCGGTGGCCGAGGCGCGCACCATCCGCCCGTCGCCCAGCACCACGTCGCAGGCGAGCACGTTGTCGTTGAACAGCCCGTGCCGGTGCGACGACACCTCGACGCCGTAGCCGAGGAACAGCCCGCCCACGGTCAGGTCTTCGAGCTCGGGCACGACCGGCAGGGTCCAGCCCAGCGGCAACAGCCGGTCGAGCAGCCGCCCGACGGTGACGCGCGGCTCCACCCGCGCGATGCCGCGCGCGATGTCGATGTCGAGAATGTCGTTGAGTTCGATGCGGATCGCGTTCTCCGGCCGCTTGTAGTGGGCGATACGCGACGACATGGTCATCCATCTCGGCCGCGAAGTGCACAGAAGTCCCCGCGCGCCGGAGGCGCGCCAATGGCCGATCTGGTGCTGGATGTCGGCGACGCGCGCGTCGTGGCGCTCCGGCGCGTGGCC
>DASWLB010000089.1:0-1537 GCA_036396315.1 Alphaproteobacteria bacterium | reverse complement strand
GGCGCGCTGCCCGCCACCTGCCACACGCTGAGCATCATGATGATGCCGGCCGGCCACGCCCAGCCGTTTCACCACCATCCCGAGACCGAGATCTTCTTCGTGCTCGAAGGCGCGCCCACCGTGATGTGGAAGGAGGGCGATGCGATCGTCGAGAAGAAGCTCGGCAAGTGGGACATGGTCGCGAACCCGCCCGGGCGCGTCCACGCCATCAGGAACGACGGCGGCACCGACTGCTACTTCCAGGTGATGCTGGCGAGCCCGGCTCCCGGCCGGCCGATCTACCAGGACGCGGAACTCCGGCGCCTGCAGACGGCGGACGACCCCGACCGCGCCTGAGTTCTATTCCCCCGCGGCGCGGGCGGGCTCGCGCGTCGGCGTGAGCGGCACGACGAGGCGGGCGAGCCGGATCGCGAACAGGATCGCGAAGACGAGCGGCAGCGCCGAGACGACGTCGACCGCGAACACCACGTGGTTGACCGTCGCCGGGTCGATCGAATCCCCGAGCCCCGCGAGGTTCGCCACCATGCCGGCGCCCGCCGTGCCGATGGCGCCGCCGAGCGAGCGCACCATCGACAGCGACGACGCGGTGATCCCCTCCTCGCCCTTCTCGGCCGCGCCCATGGTGCGTGCGCCGAGATGCACGTTGTGGATGCCGATGCCCCAGCCGAACACGAAGGCGGCGAGGAGCAGCATGAACAAGGTGCCGTCGATCGCATTGGCCGCGAGCGCGACGACGGCGGCCAGCATGAACACCGGCCCGCTGATGATGGCGAAGCGCTCGCGCGCGCCCGACCAGCCGGAGACGAGGAAGGTCGATATCGTCCAGGCGAGCGAGATCACGAGGTTGGTTACGCCCACCCAGAGCGGCGTCACGTCGTGCACGATCTGGAGCGCAAGCGGCAGGAATATGGTGATCGGCCCCTGCACGCCGCCGCCGATGATCAGGATCCAGTAGCCGAGCCCGACCGGACGGCGGATCGAGAACGGCTTCGAGGGGAACAGGCGGCGCGTCTCGCGCCCGTCGATGCGGAAGGTGAACCAGATGAGGAACACGGACGTGACCAGCAGCACGGCGACCCAGGCGAGATTGCGCAGCTGACCCGCCTGGGCGATGCCCAATACGCCGGCGGTCAGGAGCGCGATCCGGAGGAACGGGAAGCCCGCCCGGTCCTCGCGCGCGCCCGAGGATTGCTTGAGGTCCTTCGGCAGCTTCCACCAGACGAGCGCGGCGAACGCCGCGATGAACGGCAGGAACGCCCAGAACGAGCCGCGCCACCAGCCGAACTCGGCGAAGGCGCCGCCGAAGAACGGGCCGAGCAGGCTGCAGATCGTCCAGGTGCCCTGGTACATGGCGAGCACGCGGGTGCGCTGGTTGGGGCGGAACAGGCGGCTCACGATGCCCATCGTGCCGCCGGTGATCAGACCGCCGCCGAACCCCTGCACGGTGCGGGCGAGGTTGAGCGCCAGCATGTCGGGCGCGATGGCGCAGCCGAGCGTGCCGACCGTGTAGACGGTCGCCGCGATCAGGAACACGCGC
>DASWLB010000088.1:0-2303 GCA_036396315.1 Alphaproteobacteria bacterium | reverse complement strand
CAAGGGCAAGGTCGCCGCGCTCGACGGCTCGAGCGGGCGGGCCCGCCGCGCCCAGGTCGAGACCTCGATCGGCGTGCTGTCTTGCCGGGTGGCGAGCGAGGCGCGCCAGAGCGATTCCGTGACCGTCGCGGTCCGGCCTGAGAACGTCGAGCTCACGCGCGGCTCGGCGGCGCAGAACGACAACGCGGTCGCGGGCGAGGTCGAGTCCGTCGTCTATCTCGGCAATTTGCTCGACTGCTCGGTCATGGTGGGCGACGAGCACATCCGGGTGCAGCTGCATCCCTCGCAGTCGCTCGCGCGCGGCGAGAAGGTGGCGCTCCGCTTCCCCTCCGAGCACTGCCTGGTGATGACGACGTGAGGGCGCGTCGGCGATCCGGCCGGGTCGATCAAACCATCGTCCAGACGCCCGCGCCGACAAGGCCAACACCGGCAAGCCGAGCGCTGATGCGCCCGGCCGGCAAGAGCTTCTCGACGAGAACGACGCCCGCGATCGCGGCGACCCAGAGTAGGTTCATGATGCCGCCGACGAACAGCAGCAGCATCAAGGCCCAGCAGCAGCCGACGCAGACGGCGCCGTGCTCGAGCCCCATGCGCAGCGCGCCGCCGCGGTCCGGCCGCCAGCGCATCGTCAGGAACTGCAGGGGCGATCGGCATTTTCTGAGACAGCTGTCCTTGATCGGCAGCCACTGATAGATGCCCGCCGCGACGAGGATCGCGGCGCTCAGCGGCGCGCTCGCCGACACCATCATCGGCGACAGCAGCGCAAGGCGATCGAGGCCGGTCTGCGCGCCCGCCGCCGCCAGGCTGAAGCCCGTCCAGACGATGACGTAGCCCGCCATGAATACGTAGGCCGCCGGCAGAACCGTGCCGCGTTCGCGGTTCCGGCGGACGATGGTCGCGTACATCAGGATCATCGGCGCCGCGCTCGGCAGCATCATCCCGACCATCATGACGCACCACATCAGGAAGCGTGCCAGGAACGCCGCCTCGCCCGCATCCATGGCGGCGGTGGCCGCGTGCGGCATGGCCGCATCCATCCCCGGCATGTGCGCGGCCGCCCAAAAGAGATAAGCCCACGCGACGCCGGCGATGCCGAGAACGCTCGCGAGCACCACGATGCGGTCGTGCCGCAGCGCCGCCTCGACGGCGCGGTCGGCCGTCATGTCTCAGCCGGACCAGTTGAACGGCGCGAAATGGCCGTTTCGGGTTCCGCTCGCGTCCTCCCAATCGATGCCGAAGGCGTGGAAACGGCTGTTCTTCGCCTTGGCGAGGGCAAGCCGCTGGTTGGCGGGATGACCGGTGTTGTCGAGGTAGATGGGTTCGCCCGGACGCGCCGGCCCCGGGACGCCCTCGCAGCTCTGGGCCACGAGGTCGCCCGCCGTCACGGAGTACCGCATGCCGTCCTGCTCGAAGCGGATGGGCCGCCGTTCGATCCCGGCCATGCGCCCGACCAGCGGCGCGAGGTGCGCCATCGGCCCGCCGGCCGCGCCCGACGCGATCGCGGCGATGGCATCCCGCTGCTTCTCGTCGGCTTCCGTGTCGACGATCAGCCCGACCGTGAAGTTCCCGTCGGCCATCGCCGTCGGCGCGTGCAGGAGGACGATGAAAGCGAGCCCGTCGAGCTTGACGCCGTCCTTCTGCCCGCGCTCGACCTTCATCGCCATCGCCGCCTTGCAGTCGCCCTCGGTGGGGCGCGCCGTCAGGTTCGACCCGATGCACGGGCAGAGATAGGCGCAGTTGCAGGTCTCGAAATATTGCCCCTCGATGCTCCAGCTTGCCATCGCGCGTCTCCCCGTATGCCTCGAAACCGCCCGAAGCCCCGCGGACCGCGCAGCCGGTCGGTCCCGCAACCATCGCTCACTATCGGGCGGCTCGCAATGCTCATGTGCCACGCGTCCCTGCGACACGATCCGCCGATTGCCCGTTGAATTCGGGCCAGCGACCGACGAAACTGGCCGCACGCCGCTCGACGCCAGCGTGAAGGATCGCGCATGAAGTTCTTCAACTTCCACCTGATGCCCTATGCCGAAGCCGATCTCGACTCGCTCAAGCGCCACGGCACCTCGTGGCTCACCTATCCCAACCGCAACTACGACCCCGAAGTGGGCTCGCGGCTCTACCACCGCTTCCTCGACGAGCTCGAATACGCGGCCGAGCTCGGCTTCGACGGGGTGTGCGTCAACGAGCACCACCAATCCGCCTACGGCATGATGCCGATCCCGGGCATTTTCGCGGGCGTGCTCGCGCGCTCGGTCAAGAAGGCGAAGATCGCCGTGCTCGGCCGCGCGCTGCCGCTCCTCAAC
>DASWLB010000087.1:0-3635 GCA_036396315.1 Alphaproteobacteria bacterium | reverse complement strand
ACGGGCGAGGCCCCGTGGTACGATTTGTTGCTCGCCGCCGCGGGGCTTGCCCTTCCGTTCTACATCGCCTGGGACTATCAGCGCTTCCTGCTGCAGTTCCCCGAGCGTCCGGCGGAAATGATCGCGATCGGCGCGGCGGCGACACTCCTCGTCATGGAGGCATTGCGGCGCGCGGCCGGCTGGGCCCTGTTCGCGATCATCGCGGCGTTCATCGTCTACGCGCTGCTCGGCCACCTCGTGCCGGCGCCCCTGACCGGACGCCGGATCGGCATCTCGGAGCTTCCCGTTTACCTCGCCTTCGATGCGAGCGCGATCCTCGGCGCCGCGCTCGCGGTCTCCGTATCGGTCGTCCTTCCGTTCATCTTCCTCGGCCAGCTCCTGCTCAACACCGGGGGCGGCGCGTTCTTCACGGATCTCGCGATGGCGACGATGGGACGCCGCCGCGGCGGCGCCGCCAAGATCTCGGTCGTCGCCTCGGCGCTCTTCGGCACGATCTCGGGCAGCGCGGTGTCCAACGTGGCGACGACAGGAGTCGTGACCATCCCCCTGATGCACCGGTCGGGCTATTCGCTGGTGCAGGCCGGGGCGATCGAGGCGGTCGCCTCGACGGGCGGGCAGTTCATGCCTCCGATCATGGGCGCGGCCGCGTTCCTGATGGCCGAGTTCCTGCGCATCAGCTATGCCGAGATCGTCGTCGCCGCGGTCATCCCGGCGCTCCTCTACTATTTCGCCGTATTCGTCGCGGTCGACCTGATCGCCGCGCGCGACCGCATCGCCTTCATCGCCGAGGAGTTCCGGCGCCTCCGCGCGGTGCTGCGCGAGGGCTGGCACTTCATCCTTCCCTTCGTCGTTCTCCTGTACGTGCTGTTCGAGATGAACGAGGCCCCGGAGTTGGCCGCGCTCTACGCCGCCGCGGTCATCGCGGCGGGCGGGTTCGTGCGGCGCTACGGCGGGCACCGTCTCGGCGCCCGGAGCCTCGTCGCGTCGTTCTCCAAGGCGGGGCTCGCGACCGTCGAGCTGATCGTGATCGTCGCCGCCGCCGGCCTCGTCATCGGCATCCTCAACGCCACCGGCGGCGGATTCGCGCTGACGTTTTTCCTCGTGCAGCTCGGGCACGGCAACCTCGCGCTCGTCCTCGTCATCGCCGCGGCGATCTGCATCGTGCTCGGGATGGGCATGCCGACGACCGGCGTGTACGTGCTGCTCGCGGCGCTGGTCGCGCCCGCGCTGGTCGAGGCGGGCGTCCAGGAACTCGCCGCGCACATGTTCATCCTCTATTTCGGCATGATGTCGATGATCACCCCGCCGATCGCACTCGCCGCGTTCGCGGCGGCGGCGCTCACCCGCGCGGACGCGATGCGGACGGGATGGGCGTCGATGGCGCTCGGGTGGGTCGCCTACGTCGTGCCGTTCATGTTCGTGCTGTCGCCGACCCTCGTGATGCAGGGGCCCGGCTGGGCGATCGTGCTCAACGCCCTGACCGCGGCCTGCGCCGTCTACCTGGTGACGGCCGCCGTCGTCGGCTACGTCGTGCGGCCGCTCGGGCCCCTGCCGCGCGCCCTCCTCGTCGTGGCCGGCATTGCCGCGATGACACCCGATACGGCGATCGGCTATCGTGGCGAGGTGGATGCGGCGGGCGTCGTTCTGGGGCTTGCCGTCATCATCCGAGAGGTGGTCGCGGCGCGGCGCGCTGTCGCGGGCCGGGCGGGGCAGACCATCGCGTGAACGACAACACGAGCGAGGAGGAAGCACAATGGCATCGTTGTTGAAGTCGGCGCGGCTCTGGACGGTGGCGGCCGTGTTGGCGGTCGCGGGTTCGTCCGCCTCGGCGCAGGAAACCTACGGCATCGGATCGAACCCGCAGGGTTCGCTGTTCTTCTCGATCGCGACCGCGATCTCGAAGGTGATGGTGAGCCAAACCGGGTTGCAGTTCCGCACCGCGCCGTACGGCGGATCGTCCACCTACCTGCCCTTGATCAACAAGGGCGAGCTCGCCTTCGGCATGGCCAACGGCGGCGAGACCGCGTTCGCCCACAAGGGGGTCGAGCTGTTCGACGGCCGGCCGCACCCGAACCTCCGCATGGTCGCGGTCACGATCTCGAGCGGCGGCACGATCGCGGTACCCAAGGATTCGCCGCGCAAGACCATCGCCGACCTCAAGGGCGCGCGGATGGGTGTGGGCTACACGTCGGGGCGGATCTTCCACTATCTCGTGGAGGCCATCCTGCACGCGAACGGCTTGTCGCAGTCGAAGGACGTGGTGGGCACGCCGGTGCCCGATTTCGTCGCGGCGATCAACGCCTTCACGGCGGGCCGGCTGGATGCGGCGTACATCCCGCTCAACGCGGCGGCCGGCAAGCAGGCGATGGCCACGATCCGCGGCGGTTGGCGCTACCTCGATTTCCCGGCGAGTCCGGCCACGCGCCGGCTCTCCGACCAGATCCTTCCGTCGTCGCGGCCCGTGCCGGTGAAGAAGGAAGGCTACACCGGCATCGAAACCGATCCCACGTCGGTGCTGTTCGTCGATTTCTACCTCGTCACCGGCGCGCACGTCGCCGACGACGTGGTCTATCGCACGGCCAAGACCATGTACGAAAAGGTCAAGGACCTCGGCGAGGCGTTCGGCCCCTTGAAGGCGATGAATGCGAAGGAGATGGCGCAGCCCCACCCGGCGTCGTTCCATCCGGGCGCGATCAAGTTCTACCGCGAGGTCGGCATCTGGCAGGGCTCGTGAGACCGAGAGCCCTGACGCCTCACCGAGTCGCCTTGCCGCGCTGCTTGGCGATCTGCGCCTTGAGCCGCGGGTACACCGCGTAGGCGTTGTCCTCGAAGACCTTTCTGCGGTCGGCGGCCGAGAGAGCGGACGCGTCCACGTAACGCTTGGTGTCGTCGTAGTTGAAGCCGGTCTCGGGATCGACGCCGCGCACCGCGCCCACCATCTCGGACGCGAACAATATGTTCTCGACCGGAATCACCTTGGTCATGAGATCGATGCCCGGCTGGTGGTACACGCAGGTGTCGAAGAACACGTTCTTGAGCAGGTGGTCCTTGAGGAGCGGCTTCTTCATGTCCTGGGCGAGGCCGCGATAGCGTCCCCAGTGGAACGGCACCGCGCCGCCGCCGTGCGGGATGATGAACTTCAGGGTCGGGAAATCCTTGAACAGGTCGGAGGTGAGGAACTGCATGAAGGCGGTGGTGTCGCCGTTGATGTAGTGCGCGCCGGTGAAGTGGAAGCACGGGTTGCACGAGGCGCTGACATGCACCATCCCCGGCACGTCGAGCTCGACCATCTTCTCGTACAGCGGATACCACCAACGGTCGGTCAGCGGCGGGTCGGTCCAGTATCCGCCCGACGGGTCGGGGTTCAGGTTGCAGCCGACGAAGCCGAGCTGGTTCACGCAGCGCTCGAGCTCCTTGATGCAGTTGCGCGGATCGACGCCCGGCGATTGCGGCAGCTGGCAGACGCCGATGAAGTTCTCGGGATAGAGCGCGACGACGCGGTGAACCATGTCGTTGCACGCCTCCGACCAGTACTCGCTGATCGTCGCGTCGCCGATATGGTGCGACATGCCGGCCGCGCGCGGCGAGAAGATGGTGAGGTCGGTGCCGCGATCGCGCTGCAGCTTGAGCTGGGC
>DASWLB010000086.1:0-1954 GCA_036396315.1 Alphaproteobacteria bacterium | reverse complement strand
GGTGTCGCCCTGGATTACCCGGACGGACTCGGGCGCGAGCCCGAGCCGATCGCACAAGACCTGGGTCAGCACGGTTTCGTGCCCTTGGCCGTGCGATATCGAGCCGGTGAGCAGGGTCACCGTGCCGGACGGGTCGAAGCGGATCTCGCAGCCTTCCATCCCCTCGCCGCCTGCTGCGGATTCGATCGAGTACGACACACCGATGCCGCGCAGCAGCCCGCGCCGTTCCGAATCCTTGCGGCGCGCGGCGAAGCCCGCGTAGTCGGCGAGGTGCAGCGCCTTGTCGAGCCCGTCGGCGAAGCGGCCGGAATCGTAGGTGAAGGTGAGCGGCGTCTTGAACGGCATCGCCGACGGCGGGATCAGGTTGCGGCGGCGCAGCTCGACCGGGTCGAGCTTGAGCTCGTCGGCCGCGATGTCCACCATGCGCTCGACGACGAGCGCGGCCTCCGGCCGGCCGGCGCCGCGGTAGGGCGAGGTGAGACCGGTGTTGGTGAGGAGCCCCGAAACGGCGACGTGCGCGGCTTCGAAGGTATAGACGCCGGCGAGCGTGCCGAGATTGCTGGTGGGCGGGCCCGCGCCGCGGAACGAGACCATGGCGCCGAGGTTGGCCTGGGTCTTGACGCGGAGCGCGAGGAACCTGCCGTCGGCATCGAGCGCGAGCTCGGCGTCCGTCAGATTGTCGCGTGCATGGTCGTCGGCGACGAAGCCTTCGGTGCGGTCGGCGACCCACTTGACCGGGCGTGCGACCCGGCGCGACGCGAACAGCACCAGCACCATCTCGGGATAGATCGAGCCGCGCAGCCCGAAGCTGCCGCCGATGTCGCCGGCGACCACGCGCAGGTCGGTCTCCGGCACCTTGAGGATCTCGCATGCGATGTTGCGCCGGAACAGCCACGGGCGCTGCAGCCCGGCATGGAGCGTGTAGCGGCGCTCGCCCGCGTCCCACGCGCCGATCGCGCCGCGCGGCTCGATCGGGTTCGCGGCGATGCGCGGGATCGCGATCCGCTGGCGCACCACGTGGGCGGCGCGCGCGAAGGCGGCATCGGTCGCCTTGGCGTTGCCCGCCTCGTGGAACAAGGCTTCGTTGTCGGCGCAGTCGTCCCACAGCGCCTTGGCGTCGCGCGCCTTGGCGGCCTCGGTCACGGTCGCGAGCGGCTCGTACTCGACCGCGACGCGCTCGGCCGCGTCACGCGCCTCGGCCAGGGTCTCGGCCACGACCATCGCGACGCACTGGCCGACGTGGCGCACCCGCCCGTCGGCCAAAGGAAAGCGCGGCGGCACGTACATCGGACGCCCGTCGCGCCGCTTGCGCGGCACGTCGCACGGCAAGGTGCCGAGCCCGTCCGCTTGCCAGTCGGCGTGGGTGAGCACGGCGAGCACGCCCGGCATCTGGGCGGCGGCGCGCACATCGATCGAACGGATGCGGGCATGGGCGTGCGGCGAGCGCACCATGACGGCGCGGGTCTCGCGCGGCAGGGTCACGTCGTCGAGGTAGCGCCCCTCGCCCCGCAATAGGCGCGGGTCCTCGCGCCGCGGCACCGATTGGCCGATCGCATACTCGCCCATGACCAACGCCCCTCCGATGGCACCGACCGATGGGCCTATACCATCCCGCGGCGGGAGACGGTAGGGGTGGGTCGGCAGATCGAGCTTGAGTCAAGATCGATCCCGGATACCGTGTCCGCGGGAGGCACGGACCATGGCAACGGATCGCTCGTCACCACCCCCGGCGCGGATCGTGCGCGCGCGCGACGGCGTCGCGATGCCCGCGCTCGGACTCGGCACGTGGCGCATGGGCGAAAGCCGCTGGCGGCGGCGCGAAGAGGTGGCGGCGCTCAGGCTCGGGCTCGATCTCGGCATGACGCTCATCGACACGGCCGAGCTGTACGGCAATGGCGGGGCCGAGAAGGTCGTGGGCGAAGCCATCAAGGGTCGTCGCGACGAGGTATTTCTC
>DASWLB010000085.1:0-2104 GCA_036396315.1 Alphaproteobacteria bacterium | reverse complement strand
TGGATCGGCCCGGCGATGCGCCTGGCGAGCAACAGCGCCGCTCCGACGGCGAGCGCGACAAGAACGACGATCAGGATCCCCGCGCGCGCAAGCGATCCGTAAGGCGGCGCGTCTACGTCGGCCAGCGGGAATTCGACGAGGACGAGCCAGCCCACCGGCGCGATGGCGGCGCTGGCGACGAGCGCTGCGAGCGCAAGCGCAAACCTATGGAACAGCTGGCCGCGCCGACGGTCGAGCGCCGAGCTTTCGGCAGAAGACGCCGTCCGCGAATCGTGCGCCGACGCCGTCATTCGATCATCCCGTCCGCTGACCCCGCCACGAGGCGAAGGCGCACCCGACATAGACCGACGGGACGGCCAAGTAGTCGATGAGGTCGAACCCGGTCGAGCCCGCCGCGGCGTGCGCCACCGCCCAGTTGCGCACCTCCTGGCCGCCGTTGCCGGTCGCGCGCAGGGCGGGCTCGAGATAGGCGACGAGCCCGTCCTCGCCGCCGTCGCGGAAGGCGCGGATGCAGCCCTGGTCGAACGGCTCGTCGATGTCGCCCATCGTCACCTCGCCGATCGAGTGCGACAGCCCGCCGGTGCCGAGCACGGCGATGCGGGCGTCCCCGGGATAGTTCGCGATCGCCTCGGCGATCAGCCTGCCCCAGGCAAGACAGCGGCGGATCGACGGCATCGGCGGCTCGAGGTCGTTGACGATGAGCGGCACGATGCGCGGCAGGCGCGGCAGCTCCATCCGCCACAGCGGGATGCAGAACCCGTGGTCGAGCACGAGATGGTGCGAGATCGCCGGCTCGAAGTCGCGCGCGAGCGCGGTCGCGAGGAGGTGGCCGGCGAACGCCGGATCGCCCGGCACGGATTCGTGCGGGAACGCCTTCATGAACGGTTCGGGCGGGCCGCCATGCGCCTCGCCCACCCCGATGCACACCGACGGCAGGTTGTTCAGGAAGAAATTGACCCAATGGTCGGGCGAGACGACGACCAGCATTTCGGGCTCGGCCTCGGCGACGCGGCGGCCGAGCTCGCGGAACGCCGCGGTCAGCCGGTCCTTGTGCTCGGGCGGCACGAGATGCCAGTCGCGCACCATGAGCGGCCCGTGGCTCGCGGCGAAGGATCCGACGAACCTAGCCATGGTGGGCCTCCGCCGTCTCGCCGCGCACGTCAGCGCCGGCGCGCAGCCGCTTGATGAACTCGGCGTCCGGCATGCCGGCGGCGAAGAAGTAGAAGCGCAGCAGATACGGGTTCACGAGCTTCGCCAAGTACGGCACGTCGTCGTTGAGCAGCGCCTTCTTGACCTCGGGCTTCAGCGGGTAGCGGTCGATCACCTTGCGCCGCCCCGCGCGATATTCCGTCGCCGACGGCGGGTTTTGCAGGTCGAAGAACATCTTGGAGAGCCAGTAGTCGGTCATCGGCGCGCCTCCTCGTCGATCACGGCGACGGCATTGATCTCCACGAGGCAGCGCGGATCGGTGGCGAGCCGCACCACCTGCACCGTCGTGGTCGCCGGCTTGAACTCGCCGAAATACTCGGCCCAGACGCGGTTGAGCGCGTCTTGCTGGTCGAGGTCGGTGACGAACCGGTCGCAGGTCACCACGTCGGCGAAGCTGGCGCCCACGGCAGTGAGCCCCTTCTTCAGGTTCTCGAGCGCGGCGCGCGCCTGGCCCTCCATGTCGCGCGGCATGCGGTCGAACTCCTCCGGCCGGTGCGGGTGGTGGTGATAGACCGGCGCCGCCGTCACGCCCGCGAGATAGACCGTCGTGCCGCCCCGCACCTTGATCGCGGGCGCGTACGGCATCCACATGTCAGGCGCATCGGGCCAATGGACATGCTCGATCGACTTGGCCATCGCGAGCCTCATTCGCTGCCGGGAACGCCCGATGATTGCACGATCGGCGGGCAAACTCTAGGGACGGGTGCTTCCGCTGGCGCCGGCGGTGGGGTTAAATCGGCGCAGCGATTCCAGCGCGGGGCGACCTTTGACGACGACGAACAGGCCGGAAACCGGACCCGACCGCGCCCCCGAACCGGTCGCGCCCGAGACCGCGCGCGAGGTGACGGCGTGGCTGCGGCGCATCGGGCTTGCCGGGCCGCGCGAGGAGCCCCTC
>DASWLB010000084.1:0-2809 GCA_036396315.1 Alphaproteobacteria bacterium | reverse complement strand
CAGATTTTGAGTCTGCCGCGTCTACCGTTCCGCCACAGGGGCCGCGCGCCCGGCCTGTTGGCCCGGGCGAAGCGCCGCGATCATAGCGGCGCCAAGTCGGGGGTCAACTCGCCCGGCCGCGACGCGGGCCGGGCAGTCCGGACCGCTTCGCTCCGACCGGCCTCACACGCATCTTCGTTCGCCAAATCGGGCGGGAGGCGATGGTGCGCCAAATCGGTATGGGCCTGGCCCTTGCGGCGATGTTCGTCCTCGGTGGATGCCAGACGGCGGGCCAGAACGTCTATGACGCGCGCGAGGTGGGCAAGGCGCGCGAGGTGAAGTTCGCGACCGTACTCGCGGTGCGCGAGGTCGAGGTCAAGGGGAGTCGCGGCACCGGCACACTCGCCGGCGCGGCCGCGGGCGGCATCGGATCTTCGGCGATCGGCCAAGGGCGCGGCCAGGCGGGCGCGATCCTTGCCGGCGTGCTGCTCGGCGGCATCATCGGCGCGCTCTTCGAGGAAGCCGTCACCAGCCGCACCGCGCTCGAATACACGCTCGTTCTCGACACCGGCTCGGCGCTCACCGTGGTGCAGGATCGCGTCGAGGGCGACCAAGTGTTCCAGCCGGGGGACCGCGTGATTCTGCAATCGAGCGGTCCCACCCACCGCGTGCTGGCGGCAAGTCATGTCCCCGAGGAAGCCAAGCGGCCAAAGAGCGTCACGCTGGTCGATTGACTCTTCCGCCGCGCATCCCAGCGTTGCGAATTCGTCGCATTCCGAGGATTGAGGCGGCGCCGCAGCGCCGCTAGGATCGGCCGCGTTGCCGCCGCTTCCCCGCGGCGGCGGAGTGGAATGCCGCGTTGCCCAAGCCCCCGCTTCCCGCCTATGCCCGGCAGCGTTCCTTTGCCGCGCTGCGCCACCCCGGATTCCGCGCCTTCTGGACCGGCGCGACGCTGCAGACGCACGCCGATTCGATCGAGCACGTGATCTCGTACTGGATCATCTTCCAGACGTTCCATTCGCCGTTGCTCGGCGGCTTCGCGATTTTCTCGCACTGGGTGCCGTTCCTGTTGTTCTCGATGTGGTCGGGCGCGCTTGCCGACCGCTTCGACCCGCGCCGCATGATGCAGCTCGGCATGTTCCTGTTCATGTGCGCCTCGCTCGGCTGGGGCGTGCTGTTCCTCACCGGCACGCTCGAGGTCTGGCACGCGATGGTCCTGCTCAGCGTCCACGGCATGGCGGGCGTGATCAACTCGCCGTCGCAGCAACTCCTGGTGCACGACATCGTCGGTCCGGCGCAGCTGCAGAGCGGGATCCGGCTGGTCGCGACCTCGCGTACCTTGGGCCAGCTCGGCGGGCCGGCGATCGGCGGCGCCCTCATGGTGCTGGTCGGTCCCGAATACGGCATCCTGTTCAATGCCCTCTTGTATTTGCCGCAGTTCATCTGGCTGTGGCGAGCGCCGTACGGCCCGAAGTTCCGCGCCAAGGCGGAAGGTGTTGCGCGGCCCGCGCCCGCGCGGGTGCGCAGTTGGCGCGACCTGGTCGCGACGCTGCGCGAGATCAGCGAGAACCGCACGATCGTCTCGATGATCTGCCTCGCCGGCGGGACCTCCCTGTTCATCGGCAACGCCTATCAGGCGCAGATGCCCGAGTTCGCGTACGATTTGGGCCACGGCGATGCCGGGTTCCATTACTCGATGCTGGTGGCGGCGCATGCCGCCGGCGCGCTCGTCGCGGCGTTCCTGCTCGAATCGCGCGGCATGATGCTGGTGCGGCCGCGCATCGCCATCGTGCTGGCGATGGTCTGGTGTTTTGTCATGGGCGCGTTCGCCCTGTCCGAGTCCTACGCGCTGTCGATCGCACTGTTGTTCGCGGCCGGGCTGATCGACCTCACCTTCGGATCGATGGCGCAATCCCTGGCGCAACTCGAAGCGCCGGCGCATCTGCGCGGCCGGGTGGTCGGACTCTACAACATGTTCGGCCAAGGCCTGCGCGCGATCTCGGGCGCGACCGTCGGGGCCGGCGGCGAGCTGATCGGCGTCCACTGGTCGCTCGCGCTCAGCGCCATGGCGTTGCTCGCCGTGACGTTCGCCCTCCTCGCCTTCTCCGTGCGCGCGGCGACGGAACGCGCCGTACCGGGCGAATGATTCCGATTGCACTTCTTAATAGATTCGATATTCTAAGATATATCGAATTGGAGGTGTAATGCGACATCATCGTTGGAACCACGAGGGCGCGCGCGGCCGAAACGGGCGCGGCTGGCGGCGCGGCCGGGTCTTCGACCACGGCGAATTGCGGCCGGTCATCCTCAAGCTAATCGCCGACAAGCCGCGCCACGGCTACGACGTGATCAAGGCGATCGAGGAGCGGCTGGGCGGCGCCTACAGCCCGAGCCCGGGTGTGATCTACCCCACCCTCGCGATGCTCGAAGAAATGGGCCATATCGTCCAGACCGTGGGCGAGGGCAAGAAGCTCTACACCGTCACCGCGGCCGGAACCGGCTGGCTCGATGAGAACCGCGCCGCGGTCGAGGCGATCTTCGCGCGCATGGACGCCGCGGGCGCGGCGCTCGGGCCCGCGCCGCCGATCATGCGGGCCATGGAGAATCTAAGGCTCGCGCTCAGGCTCCGCCTCGAGCAGGGTCCGGTATCGCCGGACCAGGTGCGCGCCATTGCGGCGGCGATCGACGGGGCCGCCACCGCCGTCGAGAGCGTCGCGCCAGGCGCTTCGCGCGGAGGCGAACGGTGAGCGACGGGTCCCCCGCCGCGGCGCGGCCGGTCGATGCGCCGGTCGCGCCGAAATCCTTCGCCGCTCTCCGCCATCCCGCCTAC
>DASWLB010000083.1:0-2220 GCA_036396315.1 Alphaproteobacteria bacterium | reverse complement strand
CTGGTCCGGGTCGCGATCGGAGAACGGTCGCTTGCCTTGCCGACCCACGAGCGCATCGTGCGGTTTGCGATGACTCGCGAGCGTATGCCACGCACCGCGCTCGGCAAGTATCAGCGCTTCGCCTTGCCCGCGATCTACGCGCGCGCCGAGCGCGGCGAGCCGCCGCCCGAGGCGCCGCTCGGCGACGCCGACCGGCGACTCCTCGACGATCCGACGGCGCGGCAGGTCTTCGACTGGCTGAAGGCGCGATTCCCCGACCGCCCGATCACGCCCGAAACGAGCCCCCAGCTCGATCTCGGAATCGACTCGCTCGCCTGGGTAAGTCTCGGGCTCGAGCTCGAGCAGCGTTTCGGCGTCCGACTGTCGGAGCAGGCGATCTCGCGCGCCGTCACGGTGCGCGACCTGCTGAACGAGTCGATACGCAGCACCGGGCCGGCCCAGCCGAAAATTCTTGATCGGAGGGCGAAACGGCGCGAGCGTATCATGGCGCAAGCAGCCGCCTGGGTGAGGCGGCGCGGCCCCATTCTCATGGCGCTCGGTTGCCTGCTGTACGCGATCAATCGCGCGGCCATGAGACTCTATTTCCGACTGCGCGTCGAGGGAGCGGAGCGCGTGCCGGAATCGGGACCGCTCCTTATCGCGCCGAACCATGCGAGCGACCTCGATCCCTTCGTCATCGCGGCCGCCTTGCCGCCGTCGTGCCTGCGCCATGTCGCATGGGCGGGCGACGTCGAGCAGGTGTTCCTGATGCCGCTGGCGCGGCTCATCGCCCGGCCGATCGGCATGTTCCCGATCGACCACCGCATGCCCGGCTCCAGCCTGTCGCATGCCGCGGAGGTGCTGCGGCGCGGCGGCATCCTTGTCATGTTCCCCGAGGGGTTCCGTTCCCCGACCGGCGAGTTGCAGCCCTTCCAGCGCGGCATCGGACGGCTGGTCGCGGAGACCGGCGCGTCTGTGGTGCCCGCCCATATAAGCGGGAGCTTCGAGGCGATGAGGCGCGGCACGCGGTTTCCGCGGCCGGTCCGCGTTTCGGCCCGGTTCGGTGCGCCGATCGCCGCTGCGGAGCTCGCCAAGGGCGAGGCGGGAGATCGGGCGGAAGACCGCATCGTCAAGTCGCTCGAGGACGCGCTCGCCGCGCTTTCGCGAGGGTAGTTCTCCGCCGGATCAGCTCCGCCAGAACGCGCGGGAGAAGAGCACGATGACGGTGAACAGCTCGAGACGCCCGAGCAACATGCCGAACGAGAGAATCCATTTCACCGCATCCGGCAGGGACGCGAAATTTCCGGCAGGGCCGATGATGGGTCCGAGACCCGGGCCGACATTGCCCACGGCCGTGGCGGCGGCCGAGAGGCTCGTCAGGAAATCGATTTCGAACAGGGCGAGCAGGAACGCGATGGCGCCGACGGTCACCACGTAGAGGAAGAAGAACGTCGCGATCGCGAGCCGGATGTCGGGCGATAGCGGCCGTCCGTCGTAGGAGCTGGGCGACACGCTGCTGGGATAAGGCAGCTGGCGGATACGCTTGATCACGTAGTCGGCGAGGATGTGGAGCCGGTAGTACTTAATCCCGCCCGACGTCGACCCTGCGCAGCCGCCGATGAAGGTGAGCACGAGGAACAGCATGATCGCGAAGTTGCCCCATTCCATGTAGTCGGCGGAGGCGTAGCCCGTCGTGGTCACGACCGACACGACGTTGAAGGCGGCAAGTGTCAAGGCCTTCGGCAATGCGATGTCGCGTGTGAGCCAGATCCACAGCGCCGCGGCGAGGACAGCGCAGCCGACGAGGATGATATAGCCGCGGACCTGCGCATTGCCGAACAGCTCGCCCGGGCGGCCGCGCAACGCGTTGAGGTAGAGCACGAACGGGAACGCCCCCACGAGCATGAATAGCACCGCCGTCCAGTGCAGCGCGGGGCTGTCGAACTTGCCGAACGAGGAGTCCGTCGTCGAATAGCCGCCGGTCGCGATCGTCGTCATGGCGTGGCAGACCGCCTCGAAAAAGGTCATTCCGAGCGCCCAATAGGCGAGGGCGCACAACGCAGACGCGGCGACGTAGATGGCGAAGAGCGACGCGGCAAGCTGGCGGGCGCGCGGCACCGCCTTGTCTGACCGGTCGGACGATTCCATGCGGAAAAGCTGCATGCCGCCGACCCCGAGGAACGGCAGCATCGCCACCGCCATGGCGATGATGCCGATGCCGCCGAGCCACTGCAGGATCGA
>DASWLB010000082.1:0-4496 GCA_036396315.1 Alphaproteobacteria bacterium | reverse complement strand
GACCGCGGCGAGGCCGAGGTCGCGGGCCAGGCGGAGTGGCGCGCTGTCGTTGCTGAACAGGCGGTTGAGCCCGTCGGTCACCAGGCTCATGCTGACCGTGTCGAAGCTGCGCGCGCGCGCATAAGACTCGAGCACCGGGGCCGCGCCGACATCGAGGCCGAGCCGGGCAGCGTCGATGACCGCCTGGCTGAGCGCGGCGACGTCGCGCAGGCCGAGGTTGAGCCCCTGGCCCGCGATCGGGTGGATGGCGTGCGCCGCGTCGCCGACCAGCGCGAGGCGCGCCTCGGTGGTGCGCCGCGCCCGCTGGATCGCGAGCGGATAGCTCCAGCGCGGCCCCTCCGGTCGCAGCTCACCGAGATAGCCGGTGAACCGCCAGGCGAGCTCGTCGGCGAACGCCGCATCGTCGAGCGCGAGCAGGGCGGGCGCCAAGTCCGCGCGCTCGGTCCACACCAGCGACGAGCGGTTGCCGGTCATCGGCAGGATCGCGAACGGGCCCGCGGCCAGGAACCGTTCCTGGGCGATGCCGCGGTGGGGGCGGGCGTGGGCGACGGTGCACACGATCGCGGTCTGCGGATTGGCGCGCCGGATGACGCCGATGCCGGCGCCCGCGCGCACCGGCGAATGCACGCCGTCGGCGCCGACCACGAGGCGCGCGCGCAGGCTGCGCCCGTCGGCGAGCGCCGCGCGCACCCCGTACGCATCGCGGGTCACGTCCGCGACCTCGGCCGGCGCATGGTGCGCGACGGCATCGATCGCCGCCACCCGCGCGGCGAGCGCGCGGCGCAGCACCTGGTTCTCGACGATCACGCCGAGCGGCTCGGTGCCGAGCGCGCGGTGGTCGTAGTGGAGATGGCGCGGCGAGTCGCCGTCGGAGACCCGGATCTCGAGGATCGGCTCGGCCTCCGCCGCAATCCCGGGCCACACGCCGAGCGCCCGCATCAGGCGCACCGAGCCCGCGGCGAGGGCCGAGACGCGCCCGTCGTACGCGGGCGCGATCTGCGCCGCGGGCGCGGCGCGGTCGATCACCGCGGTCGCGATCCCGGCCTGACCGAGCGCGCAGGCGAGGCTCAGGCCGACCATGCCGCCGCCGACGATCACCACCTCTGTCGCGGCGGCTGTCGCGGCTGCCTCGCGGCGGCTAGTATGGGCGCCCATGGCGGCTACCATCGGGCGCGGGCGCGCGCTTGTCCAGGGCAGGGGGAGGCGATGAGCGAGGGCTGGCACGAGCTGAGCGCGTGCGCGCAAGGAGACGCGATCGGGCAGGGCGAGATCGATCCGCGCGCGCTCGCCGAGCATTACCTCGCGCGCATCGCGGCGCACGATGCGGGCCACGTCATCTACCTCCGCACCACGCCGGAGCGCGCCCGCGCCGAGGCCGCGGCGGCGGCCGCGCGCGCCGCCGCCGGGCGCCGCTTAAGCCGGCTCGACGGGGTGCCGATCTCGTGGAAGGACCTCTACGACAGCGCCGGCGTCGCCACCGAGGGCGGCTCGCCGCTGCTCAAGGGCCGGGTGCCGGCAGAGGACGCGCTGGTGCTCAAGCGCGCGATGCGCGCCGGGCTGGTGTGCCTGGGCAAGACCAACATGGTCCAGTTCGCGCTCGGCGGCATCGGCACCAACCCGGCCACCGGCACGCCGCCGGCGGCGGCGATGACCGACACGCCGCGCGCCCCCGGCGGCTCATCCAGCGGCGCCGCCACCTCGTGCGCGCGCGCCCTCGCCGCCGCCGCCATCGGCTCCGACACCGGCGGCTCGGTGCGCATCCCCGCCGCCTGGAACGGCCTGGTCGGCCTCAAGACCTCGTATGGCGCGCTGCCGACCGAGGGCGTGCTGCCGCTCAGCCCGAGCCTCGATACCGTCGGCCCGCTCGCCCGCACCGTCGCCGATGCCGCGGCGCTGTTCGCGGTGCTCGGCACGCGCCCGACCATCGACCTCGCCGGCGCGCACCTCGGCCGCGCCCGCTTCCTGGTTGCCGAGAGCGTGGTCTGGGACGGCGCCGATGCGGGCGTGGCAGGCGCGGTGCGCGCCGCGATCGCGCGCCTCGCCGACGCCGGCGCGCATGTCGAGTCGGCGCCGGTGCCCGCGTTCGAGCGCATCCACGACCTCATGCAGCGGCTCGGCGGCGTGGTCACCGCCGAGGGCTACCAGTGCTGGCGCCACCTGATCGATTCGCACCCCGACGACATCGATCCCAACGTGCTGGCGCGCTTCCTCGACGGCCGCGACATGCGCGCGGCGGACCTCGAGGCGGTGCGCGCGGCGATGCGCGAGCTGACGCCCGTTCTCCACCGGCAGATGGCGGGCTTCGATGCGCTGCTCGCGCCGACCGTGCCGATCCCGCCGCCGCCGATCGCCGAGGTCGCCGAGGACCGCGCCGCCTACCGGCGCCTGAACGGCCTGGCGCTGCGCAACACCCGCCTCGGCAACGTGCTGCCCTGCTGCGCGCTGACGCTGCCGGTGCCGGCGCCGGGCCTGGTCGCCGGCCTGATGGCGATGGCGCCCGCCGGCGCCGACGCCCGCCTGCTGCGCCTCGGCCAGGCGATCGAGGGCGCGCTGGCGGACTAGTAAAAAATTGCGATAATCTATTTGGCGCAGCCTAGTGGATAAAATCAGACGCTTGAATCCCGCGAGAAATGAGCCGCTTCAATCACTCGTGCGGCTCGGGGCGGTACCGAATGTCAGATTCGATCCACTAGCATTAGCGACGCGCGGTAGGGTCATGACGAAGCGGGTGAGTTTGATCTTTATAAACGTCGGTCGCACGAGCCCCGTATGCTTCTGTCTCGGCGACCTCGCTGGTCAATTTGAAAAACGTCACTTGGCACGGACGATCAACACCAGGCCTAAGTTGTATGTTTAGCGGCCCGTGATTTGTCATTTCAAGAATTATTGGCCCACTCCAGCCCGGCTGTATCCACGGCGCTGTCTGATGCATGCTTAATCCGACGCGTGCATATGTGCTGCGGCCCTCCACTAATGCAATCATACTGCGTGGCACAGTTATGCTTTCGAGCGTAATGCCAAGAATAAACTCTTTTGGTTCAAGAACGAATTTCGACGGTCGTCCAAGTTCGTCTTGAGGACCAAGCTCAAGCGTTTTCCATGCCTTAAGTTCGCCGAGCGTCCTTAAGCCTTCGGCAACAGAAATTGTGACATCCGGTAGATCTTCGCGGTACTTTGTAAATTGATAACCTAGTCTCAGGTCAACAGACGCTTCACCAATTTGACGTGCTTCAACCTGAGGATCGAAACCGATTGTTCCATCCTTAATGGCTTTTACAATATCATCATGCGATAAAATCATGCCAACGTTCAAATGTTAATAGTTATGCTGCGATCACCTCTGCATTTGATCTTGTCCAATCGGGAGAAAATTCAGCCAGTCCCGTCGTCGTGAAGAAAGAACCTTTAAGCATCACAGTTATAGTATCTTCAGATACATCGACAATGCGTGTACGTAAGTAACCATGATCGTCCTCAATACGAGTAAGGTCTTCACGCCTCACAAAACCGGAGACCTCTCCGACCAACGTGTCAATTATGACCATCGCTTCGTGTGAAAACGCTCCAGGAAATACCTTGCACGGTATGGCAATTATTTGTCCGCGCTCGAAATTTGCCATAACACTCACCTCCCTGAGTTAATTTTTGAAACCGATGTTTGCGTTTCGCTATTCGAACCGCCGTCCAGAATCGCAATATTATCGCGCTGAGGCGCCATCCTCATTCTTCGCGCTTCGTCCATCCGCCTCGCGAGTTCGGATTCGTTGCTCATTCGATGATCGATATAGAATTGGATAGCTCTTCGGATTACGCGCACTTTCGGCGTTCCGTCACACGCAGCGCAGAAATCCGCGAGCAACGCTTCGATTTTCGGTCCCAGGTCGTAATTCGTTCTAGCCATGCGTCACGATGTGTAACATCGTGCGCATTGACACATCAATACACATTTGTGCGCTTGGCCCGCAGAGTCTCGCGCTTGTGATTGAAAGGCAACGCATCCTCACCCAGACGGTCGCTGCTGGTGACCCATTCGCCAACGTGTTGGATTGGGCCAGAGTCCAACCATGATGGCTGCCAAAAGAGTCGTGCCACTGGAAGCGGTCAAGCGCCTGTCGGGGTCCGCATTGACGCCTACGGCGCGACGATTGGCGCCGACCGGTCCTGGCCCGGCCTTGAGTGATGCGCCGAGTTGGGCCAGGGCTCACTGCGGGTGGGAGCCGGGACAGCACGGTCCCCCCTGACCTAAGCCGCGGCGGCAGCCGCTGTCCGGGCGGTTCTGTTGCGTCTCCGCGCGGGCGTGGTAAGTGTTTGCGGCGCCCGCGTCCTGAGGCGCGCTTGACCCGCCCGGCGCATGATCAACGACCGTCTCGCCAACCTGGTCGACTACCCGTTCCGCCGCCTTGCCGCGCTGCTCGCCGACACCGCCCCGCCCGCGGGCCTGAGCCCGATCAACATGGCGATCGGCGAGCCGCAGCACCCCTATCCGGCGCTGGTCG
>DASWLB010000081.1:0-2594 GCA_036396315.1 Alphaproteobacteria bacterium | reverse complement strand
ACTCGGTCGCGACCGAGGAGATCCGCTTCGGCGACAACGACCGCCTCGCCGCGCGCGTCGCCCAGATGATCAGCGCCGACACGCTCGTGCTGCTGTCCGACATCGACGGGCTTTATACCGCCGACCCGCGCCGCGATCCGGCAGCGACCTTGGTGCCCGAGGTGCGGGCGGTGACGGCGGAGATCGAGCGCATGGCCGGGCGCGCGCCCGCGGGATACTCCTCGGGCGGCATGGTCACCAAGCTCGCCGCCGCCAAGATCGCGCTCGCCGCCGGCTGTCGCATGGTGATCGCCGACGGCAAGCTCGCCCATCCCCTGGCCGCGATCGAGGCCGGCGCGCGCTGCACCTGGTTCCTGCCGGGCGCGAGCCCGCTCACCGCGCGCAAGCGCTGGATCGCGGCGCACCTCGCCGACGCCGGGTCGATCTCGGTCGATGCGGGCGCGGTCCGGGCACTCGCCCAGGGCAAGAGCCTGCTGCCCGCCGGCGTCACCGCGGTCGAGGGCGCGTTCGAGCGCGGCGACGCCGTCGCCGTGCGCGGCCCCGACGGCAGGCGCATCGGCTGCGGGCTCGCCGCCTACTCGGCCGCCGACGCCCGCCTCATCCGCGGCCGCAAGACCGCCGAGATCGAGGCGCTCCTCGGCTATCGCGGGCGCGACGAGATGATCCACCGCGACGATCTCGTGCTCGACGGCGCGGCGGCAGAGGCGGGTCGCTCCGCACAAAACCGGTGAAATCGCGGCCGCGCTGGGCTACCGTTGCCGAGCACGGATTGCGCGGAATTCCTCAATGGCCACGACGACCGCCGACACCGTCGAAATCCCCGCGCTGATGACGCGGATGGGCCAGGCCGCGCGCCAGGCGATGGCGGCGCTCGGCCTGTCGTCGGGCGCGCAGAGGAACGCGGCGCTCGCGGGCGCCGCCGCCAACATCCGCGCGCGCGCGGCCGACATTCTCGCCGCCAACGCGCGCGACCTCGACGGCGCCGGCGTTCTCTCCCCCGCGCTGCGCGACCGGCTGCTGCTCGATGCGGCGCGCATCGCGGCGATGGCCAAGGGGCTCGAGGACATCGCCGCCCTCCCCGACCCGATCTGCGAGGTGATCGCCGACTGGACGCGGCCGAACGGGCTCCGCATCACCCGCGTGCGCGTGCCGCTGGGCGTCATCGGCATCATCTACGAATCGCGCCCCAACGTGACCGCGGACGCGGGCGGGCTCTGCCTCAAGGCGGGCAACGCGGCGATCCTGCGCGGCGGCTCGGAAAGCCTCCACTCCTCGACCGCGATCGCCGCCTGCCTCGCCGACGCGGTCGAGGCGGCCGGCCTGCCGCGCGCCGCAATCCAGCTCGTGCCCACCAAGGACCGCGCCGCCGTCGGCGCCATGCTCACCATGCCCGGCCTCATCGACATCATCGTGCCGCGCGGCGGCAAGTCGCTGATCGAGCGCGTGCAGCGCGAATCCCGCATTCCGGTGATCGCCCACCTCGAGGGCATCTGCCACGTCTATATCGACCGCGCGGCCGACCGGGACATGGCGCGCCGCATCGCGTTCAACGCCAAGATGCGCCGTACCGGCGTGTGCGGCGCGATGGAAACCTTGCTGGTCGACCGGAAGGTGGCCGCGACGCACCTGCCGCCGATCCTCGACGACCTCGCCAAGGCGGGCTGCGAGCTCCGCGGCGATGACGCCGTGCGCGCGCTCGACGCGCGCGTGCTGCCCGCGACCGAGGCGGATTGGGAAACCGAATATCTCGACGCGATCCTGTCGATCCGCATCGTCGACGGGGTGGACGCGGCGATCGCGCACATCGAGCGCCACGGATCGCACCACACGGATTCGATCGTCACGGCGGACGCGGCGACGGCCCGCCGCTTCCTCGAACGCGTCGATTCCGCGATCGTGCTGCACAACGCCTCGACCCAGTTCGCCGACGGCGGCGAGTTCGGCATGGGGGCGGAGATCGGCATCTCGACGGGGCGGCTGCACGCGCGCGGCCCGGTCGGGGTCGAGCAGCTCACCACCTACAAGTACGTCGTCCACGGCTCGGGGCAGGTCCGGCCCTGAGCGCGATCCCGGCCCTCCGCCACGGGCTCGCCGTCGCCCCCGGCATGCGGGTGGGGCTGCTCGGCGGCTCATTCAACCCGGCGCACGACGGCCACCTGCATGTGAGCACCCACGCCATGAAGCGGCTCGGGCTCGACGCGGTGTGGTGGCTGGTTTCGCCGCAGAACCCGCTGAAGCCCGAATCCGGCATGGCGCCGTTCGCCGACCGGCTCGCAGGCGCGCAAGAGATCGCGTCGCGCCACCCGGGAATTGTGGCGACCGACCTCGAGGATCGGCTCGGCACGCGCTTCACCTCTGATACGCTCGAAGCCCTCGTCCGCGGCTTCCCGGGCGTCGCGTTCGTCTGGCTGATGGGTGCCGACAACCTCGCCCAGCTGCCCCGCTGGCGGCGTTGGGCCGCGATCTTCGGCGCCGTGCCGGTTGCCGTTTTCGACCGGGCTCCCTATTCTCTAAGGGCGTTGGCCGGACAGGCGGCGAAGCGCTTCGCGCGTCACCGCCTGGCCGAGCGGGCGGCAGGGCGGCTCCCCGGAATG
>DASWLB010000080.1:0-1502 GCA_036396315.1 Alphaproteobacteria bacterium | reverse complement strand
TTCATCGGGCTGGGGCTCGCGCTCGCCTTCGAATCGAGCGGACTGATCTCGCTCGCCGCGCTCGCGCTCACCGCCGCGCTGTTCCACGTGTTCAACCACATGCTGTTCAAGAGCCTCCTGTTCTTCGGCGCGGGCGCCGTGCTGACCGCGACCGGCGAGCGCGACATGGAGCGCCTCGGCGGGCTGATCGCGCGCATGCCGCGGACGGCTTTCGCGTTCCTCATCGGCTGCGCGGCGATCTCCGCCCTGCCGCCGCTCAACGGGTTCGTGTCCGAGTGGCTCCTGTTCCAGGCGATCCTGCAGAGCCCGTTATTGCCGCAATGGGGGCTCAAGTTCCTGGTGCCGGCGGTCGGCGGTCTCCTCGCCCTGTCCGCCGCGCTGGCCGCCGCCTGCTTCGTGAAGGCGTTCGGCGTCACCTTCCTCGGCCGGCCGCGGAGCGACGAGGCCGCGCGGGCGCGCGAGGTCGACGCGATCTCGCTCGCCGCCATGGGGCTCTTCGCCGCCCTCTGCCTCGCCGCGGGCATTCTGCCCGGCATCGTGATCGACGGACTCGTTCCCGCGGTGTTCGCACTGGTCGGCGACCGCATGCCGCTGCAGGCGAGCCTCGCGTGGTTCACCATCGTGCCGATCGAGGCGGGGCAGAGCTCGTACAACGGTCTTCTCGTCTTCCTGTTCATCGCGATCTCGGCGACCGCCGCCGCGGCCGCGATCCACCGCTTCGCGTCGCGCGCGCTGCGCCGCGGCCCGGCCTGGGATTGCGGCTATCCCGAGCCGAGCCCGGCGACGCAGTACAGCGCCGGCAGCTTCGCCCAGCCGATCCGGCGCGTGTTCGGAACGCTGGTGTTCGCCGCGCGCGAGACGGTGGAGATGCCGCCGCCCGGCGATGCGCGACCCGCGCGCATCACGGTCACGCTGCGCGACCTCGTGTGGGACGCGCTCTACGCGCCGATCGCGGTCGCGGTGATGGGCTGCGCCAATCGGCTCAACCAGCTCCAGTTCCTCACCATCCGCCGCTACCTGTCCTTCGTGTTCCTGTCGCTGGTGACGCTCCTCATGGTGCTCGCGCTGTGGCCGTGATCCTCGACCTCGCGGTGCAGGGCGCGCAGATGGCGCTCGTCCTCGCGTTCGCGCCGCTCCTCACCGGGTTCGTGCGCAAGATGAAGGCGCGGCTCCTCCGGCGCCGCGGCCCGCCCGTTTGGCAGCCTTACCTGGACCTCGTGCGCTTACTGCACAAGGACGTGGTGCTCGCCGAGAACGCCTCGTGGCTGTTCCGCATCGCGCCCTACCTGATCTTCGCCGCGACCTGGGTCGCCGCGGCGCTGGTGCCGACCTTCGCGACCGGGCTTGCCTTCAGCTGGACGGCCGATCTCATCGCCATCATCGCGCTCTTGGGCAGCGCGCGCTTCGTCCTCGCGCTCGCCGGCATGGACGTGGGCACGAGCTTCGGCGGCATCGGCTCGAGCCGCGAGGCGATGATCGCCTCGCTCGCGGAGCCCGCGATG
>DASWLB010000079.1:0-16926 GCA_036396315.1 Alphaproteobacteria bacterium | reverse complement strand
CCGATTTCGTCGCGTTCGACGCCGCAGGACCTGTCCCCGCCGGCATCTCCGCCGAGGCGCCGCTCCACGTCTCGCTCTACCGGCGCGATCCGGCGATCGGCGCCGTGCTGCACGTGCATTCGGTTTCAGCGACACTTGCTTCGCTGCGCCACGCAGCGAACGGCGAAATCGCGCTTGCCGGATACGAGATGCTGAAGGCGCTCGCCGGCATCGCGACGCACGAGGCGTCGGTCGCTGTGCCGATCTTCGCCAACGACCAGGACGTGCCCGCGCTTGCCCAGCGGATCGAGGCGCGTCTTACCGGCTCAGCCGGCGAGGTCGGCTACCTGATCGCCGGGCACGGGCTCTACACATGGGGCCGGACGGTCGCCGAGGCGCGGCGCCATGTCGAGGCGTTCGATTTCCTGCTGACCTGCGAACTCGAGAAGGGGAGGCTGTTCCCATGACGATTCTCACCATCTGGACCGAGGGCTCGCCGAAGACCCCCGAGATCGTGACCCGCGATCCGGCCGAGATCGCGAAGCTTCTCGCCAGGCACAACGTGACGTTCGAGCGCTGGAAGGCGGAACAGACGCTCGCGCCCGGCGCCGACCAGGACGCCGTTCTCAAGGCGTACGGCAAGGAGGTGGCGCGCCTCAAGCGCGAGGGCGGCTACCGGACGGCCGACGTCGTCCGCCTCGCGCGCGGCACGCCCAACACCGAGCCGATGCGCCAGAAGTTCCTGTCCGAGCACACCCACAGCGAGGACGAGGTGCGCTTCTTCGTCGAGGGGTCGGGCGCGTTCTATCTCCGCTTGGGCGGCAAGGTGCACCAGGTGGTGTGCGAGAAGGACGACCTCTTGAGCGTGCCGGCCGGCACGCGCCACTGGTTCGACATGGGGCCGAACCCGTACTTCTGCGCCATCCGCCTGTTCACCGATCCGGCGGGGTGGGTCGCCGAGTTCACCGGCGATGGGATCGCCGACCGCTTCCCGAAATACGAGATGGCGGCGGCATGACGCCGCCGCGGGCGATCGTCACCGACATCGAAGGCACGACGACCCCGATCTCGTTCGTCAAGGACACGCTGTTCCCCTACGCGCGCGCGCGCATCGCGGCCTATGTCGCGGCGCACCCGGACGATCCGGCCGTCGCCGAGGCGCGGGCGCTCGCCGGCGGGGCGGACGTGGCCGCCGCGCTCGCGCGCTGGATCGACGAGGACCGCAAGGTTGCGGCGCTCAAGTCGCTCCAGGGCGCGATCTGGGAGGAGGGCTATCGCACCGGCGCGCTGAAGGCGCCGGTCTACCCCGACGCGGCCGAGGCGCTGCGCGCGTGGCACGAAGCCGACATCGCGCTCGCCGTGTACTCGTCGGGCTCGGTCGCCGCGCAGAAGCTCCTGTTCGGCCATTCCGACCAGGGCGACCTGACCGGCCTGTTCTCCGCCTGGTTCGACTTGGCGACCGGCTCGAAGCTCGAACCCCAATCCTACGCCAAGATCGCCGCCGCGCTCGGGCCGGCGCCGTCCCACATCCTGTTCCTGTCCGACCACCCGGGCGAGCTTGCCGCGGCCGAAAAGGCGGGATTTAGGACCATCCGCGTCGACCGCGGCGAAGGCCCGCCGCCCGCGCCGCCGGGCGATGCGCCAACGGTGCGGTCCTTTGCCGAGATCGACCTGGAGGCGATGCCGGCGGGGTCCCGAAAGCTCGCCCGAGGCGCTTGACGGGCGGGGAGCGAGATACCAAGCTCACCGCAAACCTTCGAGGGAGCGGACGATGACATCGATCAAGGTCAGGGAAATCGCGTGGGGCCGCCTGCAGGCGCCCGACCTCGACGCGCAGGAGGAGTTCCTCGTCAATTTCGGCATGACGCGCGCCGCGCGCACCAAGGACACCTTGTACATGCGGGGCACCGGGCCGTCGCAGTACCTGCACGTCACCCATCTCGGCAAAGAGCCGAAATTCCTCGGCTTCGCTTTCTACGCGAAGAGCGAGGACGATTTGAAGACCATTGCCAAGGCGCCCGGCGCCTCGGGCATCGAGACGCTCGACGGGCCGGGCGGCGGCAAGCGGGTGCGGCTTACCGAGACCAACGGCTACCAGATCGAGGTCGTGCACGGCATCGCCGACGCCCCGCCGATCAAGGTCGACCGCCAGCCGATCAACTGGCGCGAGAGCTTGTACGAGCGCACCGGCGACCTGATGCGCCTCAAGAAGGGCCCGGCGCACGTGATGCGCATGGGCCACGCCGTCATGGGCGCGCCCGACGTGAAGGGCACCGTCAAGTGGTTCCGCGAGACGCTGGGGTTGATCTGCTCCGACGACGTCTATGCCGGCGACAAGAACAACATCATCGGCTCGTTCAACCGCGCCGATAACGGCAACGATTTCGTCGACCACCACATCTTCTTCTGCGCCATGAACCCCAAGGCCGGCCTCAACCACTTCTCCTACGAGGTCGAGGACATGGACGACGTGTTCGTCGGCCACGAGCATCTGCGCTCGCTCGGCAAGTACGAGCACATGTGGGGCATCGGCCGCCACCTCCTGGGCAGCCAAGTGTACGACTACTGGGCCGACCCGTGGGGCCGCGTGCACGAGCACTGGACCGACAGCGACCGGCTCAACGTCAAGAACGGCTCGAACCTGCTGCCGGTCGATATCGGCTTCACCTCGCAGTGGGGCGCGCCGCCGCCGGAGAAGTTCATCCACCACGTGAGCCCGTGACGGGTAACACCTTGTAATGGCGCATGTAGGGGCGGGTCTAAGACCCGCCCCTACTTTATCCACCCGCGCGCCGCGATCTCGGCGGCGATGCGCTTCGCGACCAGGTCGTGGCCCTCGGCCGACCAGTGCGTGTCGGCCCGCGCATAGGGCATGCCGCCGGCGGCGACCGATTCCTCGAACTCCGCCGTCAGGTCGATGCACGGCACCGCCCGGGCGGCGCAGAACGCGGCGAACCGCTCGCGCGTCGGCCACACGCCCCAGTCTCGCATCGGGCTATCCGCCGGGATCTCGACATGGTTCCGGTACACGCGGAACTTGATCGGGATGAACAGGAAGGCGATCTCGGCCCCGCGCGCGCGCGCGAGGTCCGCGGCCTTCGCCATCGTCTCGGCGGCGATCGCCCAGCGGCGCTCTTCGAAGCTCGTCCACCGGACCGCCGCGTAATCGGCGAACAGCACCGTCTCCCCCGCGTGGGGCGGCGTCCGCGCGATGCCGAAATAGGGCGCGTGGTTGGGCAGCACCGGGTCCGACCAGCGCCGGAGCAGGCGCAAGAGGTTCGGCACGAAGGCGCGCCGCGACCATTCGTGCGTGTGCGCCAAGCCCTGGCGCGAGTTGGCGCCCTCGTCCGGCGCCGCGCCTTGCATCGATTCGATCGTGGCGTCGTCGTAGAGGTCGTTGCCCTCGAAGAAGAAGAACAGAACCACCCGCGGCGCGAACCGAACCGCGTCCTTCTCGAGCACGGCGTACTGCTGCTTCGTTCCGTACCCGGCGACGCCCATGTTCATCACCGGCCGGCCGCGGCGCGCCTCGAGGCGGCGCGCCACGTTCTCGTTTCCGTGGTTGTAGGCGCCCTCGACGTAGGAATCCCCGATCAGCACCACGTCGGCGCGGTCGCGCGATTCCGGGTTATGGTAGCCCCACTTGTCGTACTGATAGGTGAGCGTCTCGTTGCGCGAGGCGGGGATCGCCCAGCCCGACTCGATGTCCGACAGCGCCGGATCGGCGAACCGGTCGTTCGGCCGCCGCCGCCAGCCGAGCTCGGCATCGGGCGTGAAGGCCCACGAGAAGATGCGGTCCTCGCCGGCGATCTTCTCGGCGATCAGCCCCCAGTGGGCGAGGCGGAGCGCGGTCATCGCCTCGGCGAGCCCGACGATCGCTGCGAGCGTGAGCGCCACCATGATGCAGGCGAGCGCGGCGGTACGCGGCTTGCGCGCGAGGGTGACGACGATGCCGCCGGCGGCGACGAGGGTCGCCGGCACCGCCCAATCGAATAGGGTTCGCGTCGCCAGGATCGACCATAGATCGGTGCGGCGCGAGAGAACGGCGGTCGCGCCCCACAGGACGAGAACGGGAAGCGCGTAGGTCGCGGCCAGCATCAGGCTTCGTCGCGCGGACATCGACGCCGGTCAGGCCAGCGCGTCCTCGACCAGCCGGCCGAGCACCTTGCGCGCATCGAAATATTCGCCGGCGATCTCGCGCGCCGCGCGCGAATGCATCTCGTAGTGCGCCTCGACTTCGCGCACCGCCGCCGCCGCCTCGTCCACGGTGAGGAAGGGCAGCACGCCCCGCCCCGTGGGGATCGCGGCGCCGAACCCGGTGTCCTCGACCACGACGGGGCGGCCCGCCGCGAGGTAACAAGCTGATCGGCAGCTGAACCATCCGGCGCGCCCGACGACGTAGCCGTTCTTGGCGACGCTCCATTCCGCCATCGATTGGGACACGTAGCGCCGGTATGTCTCGAGGTCGGGGCAGACCTCCTCGGGATCGACCACGCGCCAGCCCTTGTGGGTCAGCAGGTCGTAGGGCGTGCGCGCCGCCTTGCCGAGATTGACGGCAAGCTCGATCGCGGTCGGGGCGATGCGCGCGGGGAAATCCATGAAGCGGCGGAACTCGATGTCCTTCTGCCCGTAGCTCACCCCGTCATGCACGATCGGCCGCGCACTCGTCCAGTTCATCACGGTGGTGAAGACGTTGCGGTGCGGTTCGACCGGCGCCCATTGGTCGAGCAGCATCGGCTGGCGGGTCGGGAGGAAGCGGTGCGGCGTGCGCGGCGCATTCCCCGGCAGCGCCTCGCCGAACGAGAACAGCACGTCATGCGCGCCGATCAGCGAGGTCAAGCTCTTCTCGCCCTTGGCGAGCTTCACCTGGGTGAACACCGGATCGGAATCGATGTAGGCGAGCCGGCCGCTTCCGCGATAGGCGGCGGGCCGGGCGAGCGTGCCCGAGACGTTGATCAGGAGATCGGCGGTCTCGACCGCCTCCTTGCGCCGCACATCGGGAAGGCCGAACCACTGCCCGTCGTCGGGGTAGGGGAAGCGGTAGGCCCAGCGTTCGCCGAGCCCGAAACGTTCCATGACGTGCGCGAGATAGGCGACGTTGTAGGCGCAGCCCTTGCTCACCCCGCCCTCCTCGGGGTTGTAGGGCCACAGCCCGGTATCCTCGATGTAAGTGACGTCGCAGCCGATGGCGGCGAGGCCGGCCGCGTACTGCACGTAGTCCCAGGCGACGCCGCCCAGCGGATATTGCGCGATGAGGCCGCTAACGACGACCCGGGGTCCGGGCATCGGTGCGCCCTACGCGGCCGGGGCGGGATCGAGCTCCGCCGCGACGCGCGCGAGCGCGGATTTGAACTCGCCGAACGCGAGCCCGCACGTGTGCACGATGCGCACGACGACGTACGCGGCCGCCGCGCCGAGCGCCGCTGCGGCGAGGTAGGCGCCGTCCGACGCGGCAAGTGTCGCGAGCGCGGCGGAAGTCGCGGCGAAGCCGGCGGCAAGTCGCGGCACGGCGGGCACGATGCGGAACAGCAGGTTCTGGCGTCCGCCGCCATGCTCCTCGGGCGCGAGCAGGACGCGCGCGCCGCCGAGGATGCCGGAGCGCACCTCGATGTCCCAGCGGTCGAACGCGCCGCCGCGCACCGCGCAGGCGCCGGTCTCGGCGAGCTTCCTCTCGAGCACGGCGAGCCGCGCCTCGGGCGCCTGCCAGCGCTCGGCCCAGAGCGCGACGGTCGCCGGGCTTGGCCAGGCGAACGGCGCCGTCCCGCGCCTGCGCCACACGGTGAGTCCGTGGCGGAGCCGCCCCGTGAGGCGGGCGAGCGGCTGGGCGAGGTGGAGGAGGGCGACGAGCGCGACGGCGCGGATCCCTCGCGGCGCGTTCTGGCCGCGCGCGGCCAGCGCCGTCCGCGCGCTCGCAATCGCCTGCACGGCGGAGACCGCGATCGCCGCCGGCACGGCCAGGGCGGCAAGGAGGAGCGGCGGCCACGACGCGGCGAACATCCCGAGCGCCGCAAGCCCGGCGATCAGCAGGTACCATTCCGGCATCAGCGGCAAGGCGGCGATCAGCGGCGGTCCCGCCTTGTACATCGACTGGAACGGCGCCGTGCCCCACGACCCGTGATAGATGCGCGACGGCGCGACCAGCGGCAGGGTGAGGCCCGGCCCGTAGATCCGGCCGCGCCAGTCGTAATGGCCCGCGGCGTTGTAGCGCGCCGGCCACTTGCCTTCGAGCAGCGCCTCGGCGCGGCCATAGCCGATCTGCTGGCGCCAGAACGCGCGCAACGAGTTGCGGCGGTGGTGCCAGACCATGCCGCCCGCGTGGAACCCGATGGTCCAGCCCTGGTCCTGCAGGCGCCAGCATGCGTCCACGTCGTCGCCCGCGGTGCGGAAGCGCGGGTCGAACCCGCCGATCCGGCGCAGCGCATCGACGCGGAACGCCATGTTGCAGCCCGGGATGTGCTCGGCGATCTCGTCGGTAAGGAGGACTTGGACCGGCCCGCCCGGCGATGCGGCGACGCAGTCGGCGGCGAACCCGTCGCCCGGCGGCGCGATGTTCGGCCCGCCGATGCCGACATGCTTCGAGCGCATGAAGGCGGACGCGAGGTAGCGCAGCCAGTCGCGGTCGGGATAGGCGTCGTCGTCGGTGTAGGCGACGATCTCGCCCGTCGCCGCCGCGAGCCCGGTGTTGCGCGCGGCCGACAGGCCGCGGTTCTCGGTGGTGATCACGCGCACGCCGTAGCCGCGCGCGATCTCGCCCGTGTCGTCGCGCGAGCCGTCGTTGACGACGATGACCTCGTAGTCGGGATAGTCGAGCCGCGCCAGATGGTCGAGCGTGTCGCGGATGGTGCGGGCGCCATTGAAGGTGCAGACGACGACCGAAATGCGTGGCCATTCGCCGCCGGGCGCGAACGGCGCCTCGGCGAAGGCGCGCGACACCGCGGCGAGCGCCGGCTTGGGCGCGCGTTCGCGCGTGGTGAGTCCGAAATCCCAATCCTCGACCGCATTCCCGCCGCGGTGCCATTCGTCGGTCCAGGCATAGGCGAACACGCCGGCTCCGCCCATGGCGAAGGTCGCGCGGATCTGCCAGTCGAGCGCGGTAGCCTGAGCCTCGAGCCCGTTGCGCCGCGAATCGAGCCCGAGCTCGGCGAGCACCAGCGGGCGCTCGCCCGCGAGATTCTGCAGCCGCGCGAGATAGGCGCGCAGCGTCGGCTCGTTCTCGAGATAGACGTTGAACGCCATGAAGTCGCAGGACGGCAGCTCGAGATATTCGGTCGTCGGGTAGTTGACGTAGGTGACGAGCGTACCCGGGTTCTTCTGCCGGGCGGCGTCGCACAGCTCGGCGACGTACCGTTCGATGCGCTTCGCGCCGTAGAGGCGGACGATGGGCGCCGGGATCTCGTTGCCGACGGCGAGTCCGAGGAGCGCCGGATGCCCGTCGAGCCGGGCCGCCGCGTCCCCCACCGCCCGCACGATGCGCCGCCGCGTCGCCCGGCTGTCGAGGAAGGCGACGTGCTCTTCCCACGGCACGCCGACGAGGACGCGAAGCCCCGCGTCCCCCGCCAAATCCAGCAGCCAGGGCGGCGGCACCGTATAGAGCCGCACCGTGTTGAAGCCGTGCGCCGCCATCTGGGCGAGATCGCGCGCCGCCCGTTCGGGCGTGCCGTACGCCTGGTCCGGGTCGTCGGACCGGAACGGGCCGTAGGTGACGCCGCGCAGGAAGATCTTGCGCCCGTCCTCGACGAAGAACTTGCCGGCGGCGCGGACCGGTCCGCGCTCGGCGAGGGGCGCGTTGCGGGAGGGCGGCGCCGACCGTCGCGGGTCGGGACCGATGTCGTGGCCGCTATCGGCCGCGTAGGGCATGGACCTGGGTCCCGCCTATTCGAGCCGCGCCAGACCTGAAGCCACAGGACCCTGGGCGTCGAGCGCGACCGCCTGCGACGCCGCGAGGATCGGCGGCGAAGCCGGCGCCGCCGCGATCAGCGGCGCCATCGCCTCGACCGGGACCGGCGCGAGGTGCGCCGGCTCGACGTGCCGGTGCGCGGCGTGCGCGGGAACCTCGAGTCCGGTCAATGCCGTCTCGATGATGAAATCGAGGCTCGACCGGGTCGGTTCCCATCCGCAGGCCGCCCGGATGCGCGAGGCATCGGCGACGAGCACCGGCGGGTCGCCGGGCCGGCGCTCGGCGTCGACCACGGGCACCGTGCGCCCGGTCACGCGCTCGACGGCGGCGATGATCTCGCGCACCGAATGGCCGTGGCCGGTGCCGAGGTTGAACGCCGCGCTGTCGCCGCCGCCGGCGAGATAGCCGAGCGCGCGCACGTGGGCGTCGGCGAGGTCGCAGACGTGGACGAAGTCGCGCACCGCGGTGCCGTCCGGCGTCGGATAGTCGGTGCCGAACACGGTGAGCGCGCGGTCGCGGCGCAGCGCCGCGCGGATCGCGAGCGGGATGAGATGGGTTTCGGGCTCGTGGTTCTCGGCAAGCTCGCCGTCGGGATCGGCGCCCGCCGCGTTGAAGTAGCGCAGCGACGCCCAGCGCAGCCCGCGCGGCTCGCCGTACCAGCGCACCGCCTGCTCGAACATCCGCTTGGATTCGCCGTAGGGGCTGATCGGGGCCTGAGGATGATCCTCGCGGATCGGCAGGGCGAGCGGAATGCCGTAGGTCGCGCAGGTCGACGAGAAGATGATGTCGCGCACCCCGGTCTCCGCCATCGCATCAAGAAGCGAGAGCGGATCGATGAAATTGTTGCGGAAATAGAGGTCGGGTCGGGCCATCGATTCGGCGACGTAGGCGTAGCCGGCGAAGTGGATCACCGCGCCGATCTCGAAGTCCTCGATCGCGCGGACGAGCGCCGCCCGGTCGCCGACCTCGCCCTTCACCAGCGGGCCCCACCGTACGGCATGGGCGTGCCCGCGCGAGAGGTTGTCGTAAGTAATCGGCAAGTAACCGGCGCGCCACAGCGCCTTGCAAGTGTGGCTGCCGACGAAACCGGCTCCGCCCGTTACGAGCACGGATTTCGACCTTGGAGTAACTCGTTGCCGACGACCAGCGCCGACCATGTTGGTTTGCTTTCTGTAAGAGGGGAGGTTTGTTTGGAACGCGGCGAGCGCCTCTCAGAATCCGATCCGATTCCTGGAGACGCATTTGCCGGCGCGGCCATCCATGGGTTTGCCCACGCGCCGCCGGGGACGGCTTCCCGTCCCGAAACGCATTAACGCACTTGCTGTTACTTCCATGTCTGACGCCCACACGCCGGTTTCGTTATGCCCGCGATCGGGATTCATTCGGCGTGGCACGTGCCGCCTCGACGCGCCTCTGTCCGCACGGTTTTCACCGTTCGGTTGCTAGCATTCGCGCCGGCAACCGCTTTGCGGCGAACCGGACCTTCCGGATTCGCGCAGACAGGGATGCGAGAGACGACTTACGGCGGTTAAACATTTACCCTTGCTCCATTTTTTCGTCAAGACAACGTTACCTGCTCAACCGCCGCATCCACCCGATTACGTAAGCGCTTAGAATTCCACGGCGCTTGACCGTTCCTGCGGCCCAGCGGCCGGGCACCCTGGAATGGCTGCAAAGTGACCGTCGAACGTGGCGCGAATAAGGCGAAATAATGAGAGAATATGTGTTTGGCAGTGCTGTCGGACACTTGTGACGCCGAAGGTCGCGATGCGGGAAAGCCGCGCGCCGCGGCGCCACGCGGGCGCCCGGGCCGGGGCGGCGGTGCGGCCGAAGTTTGACCTGCCCCGGTGCCGCCTGTATCTATCCGCGCGCCACGCGTCCCGGGGGGAGCGGACGAGGAGATGAACGGCCAGGGCGACGCGCCGAGCCCGGGCCAGCCGGTCGCGACGTTCCGCCGGCTGCGCCGCATCACGCTCATCGCCGTCATCGGAGTCATCCTCGCGTTCGCCTTCGTTCAGGCAGGCGACGGGTGGCGCGGTTACACCACCGCGTTGCGCGAGGCGGAGCGCCGGGCCGAGCGCCAGGTTGTGCTCGCGACCGAGCACGTGCGGCTGCTGGTCGCCGCGATCGACGCGACGCTCACGCAGATCGCCGTGGCGAGCCGGCGCCTCGGCGGACCCGAAGGCAGCGCCACCGATTGGGGCAACGTGCTCGCGGGTGCGTTCGCCGGCACCTCGGGCATCGGCTCGCTCACCATCGTCGATCCCGAGGGGATCATCCGCCATTCGACCGTCGCCCAGATCGTTGGCCAATCGCGGCGCGACCAGTTCGTCGTCGGCGAGCTCGCCCGCAACCCGGACGCGGGGCTGGTCGCCGACACGCCGTTCAAGAGCCTGGTCAACAACGAGATGCTGATCCCGCTCGGCCGCCGGCTTGCGGGCGAGCCGGACAAGTTCCGCGGCAGCGTCGTCGCCACGATGCGGATCAGCCAGTTGAGCGAGCTTTACCGGTCGATGGATTTGGGCACGGGCGGCTTCATCCGCATCCTCCACCCGGACGGGCAGATCCTGTTCCGCGAGCCCGATCCCGGACTGTCGGTCGGATCGCGGGCGGCGAACGACGCGGTGCACCAGGCCTACCGCGACGGCCGCACGCGCGGGGCGGTGACCGAGTCGCTGGGCGGCGCGCCCTACGTAACCGCCTTCCGGACCCTGCCGCAGCCGGGCTTGATCCTCGCCGTCTCGCTGTCGCGCGATTCCATGCTCGCCGAATGGCGGCGCGACGTGACCGTCGAAGCGATCATGTTCGCCGGCATCGCCCTCGTCCTGATCGCCGCCGGCGCTTTCGTGCTCCGCGCCCTCAAGGACCGCGAGCAGGCCGAGCTGCAGCTCCTCCAGGCGCAGAAGATGGAGGCGGTCGGCCAGCTCACCGGCGGCGTCGCGCACGACTTCAACAACATCCTGACGGTGATCATCGGCAGCGTCGAATACCTCGCCGATCTGGTCAAAGACGACCCGCAGGCGCGCCGCATGGCGGACTCCGTCCGCGCCGCCGCCGAACGCGGCGCCGACCTCACCAAGAACCTATTGGCGTTCGCCCGCCGCCAGCCGCTCCGCCCGGCGGTCGTCGACCTCAACACGCTGGTGTCGGAAACCGACCAGCTCCTGCGTCGCACGCTCGGCGAACCGGTGGAGCTCGTCACTCGGCTCGGGCGCGAGGTGTGGCCGACCGAAGTGGACCCCTCGCAGCTCCAGACCGCGCTGGTCAACCTCGCGCTCAATGCGCGCGACGCCATGCCGAACGGCGGACGGCTCACCATCGAAACGCAGAACGCCGTCCTCGATGCGGCCTACGCGCGCCACAACGCCGACGTGACGCCGGGCGACTACGTCATGCTGGCGGTGAGCGATTCCGGCGCCGGGATCCCGAAATCCGACCTCGATCGCGTGTTCGAGCCGTTTTTCACCACCAAGGAGGCCGGCAAGGGCAGCGGGCTCGGCCTCAGCATGGTGTATGGCTTGACCAAGCAGTCGGGCGGGCACATCAAGATCTACAGCGAGGTCGGGCAGGGCACGACCGTCAGGCTATATCTGCCGCGCAGCCGGACGGCGGGCCAGGCGGATGCCGCGGCGGCGGCGGCGAAGGAGATCGTCATGGGCAGCGAGACCATCCTTGTCGTCGAAGACGACCCGCTGGTGCGCGAGTTCGTGGTCGGCCAGCTCAACGCGCTCGGCTACGCGACCGAGGTCGCGGAGAACGCGGCCGAAGCGCTCGCGCGGCTCGACAAGATGGAACGCGTGGATCTGTTGTTCTGCGACGTGATCCTGACCGGCGGGGTCAACGGCAAGCAGCTCGCCGACGAGGCCGTGCGCCGCAAGCCCGGGCTCAAGGTGCTGTTCACCTCGGGTTACACCGAGGACGCGATCATGCACAACGGACGGCTCGACCCGGGCGTGCTGCTGCTCACCAAGCCGTACCGGATGGCCGACCTCGCGCGCATGGTCCGCCTCGCCATCGCCGGCGAGAAGGCGGAATAGCAGGACCTCATGGTTCGAGACGCTCGCTTCGCTCGCTCCTCACCATGAGGAAGAAAAGAACTTCCTCATCCTGAGGAGCGCCCCAGAGGGGCGCGTCTCGAAGGATGTGGTGGGGCGCCCCTACCTCGCCGCGTGGATCGCCTGCCACACCTTGTGGGGCGTCGCCGGCATCTCGATGTCCTTGACCCCGAGCGGGCGGAGCGCGTTGAGGATCGCGTTGATCACGACCGGCGTCGCGCCGACGGTTCCCGCCTCGCCCGCGCCCTTGACGCCGAGCGGGTTGGTCTTGGTCGGGGTCGGCAGCTCGTCGATCGTGAAGTTCGGCACGTCGTCGGCGCGCGGCATGCAGTAGTCCATGAACGAGCCGGTCAGCAGCTGGCCCGAGTCCGGATCGAACGCGACGTTCTCCATCAGCGCCTGGCCCACGCCCTGGGCGACGCCGCCATGCACCTGGCCCGCGAGCAGCAGCGGGTTCACGGTGAGGCCCACGTCGTTGACCGCGGTGAAGCGGTCGATGTCCACCTTGCCGGTGTCGGGATCGATTTCGACCTCGCAGATCATGCAGCCGTTGGGGAAGGTCGAGGGCGCGTCGGAATGCCCGACCGCCTCGATCCCGACGCCGAGATGGATCGGCATGCCCATCGGCACGAAGGACAGCTCGACCACCTTGGCGAGCGGAATGCGCTTGTCGGTGCCGGCGACCGCGAACATGCCGTCCTTGAATTCGATGTCGGTCTCCGCCGCCTCGAGCAGGTGCGCGGCCCAGCGCCGCCCCTTCTCGATCACGCCGTCGGCCGCCATCTTGAGGGCGGAGCCGCCGACCGAAAGCGAGCGCGAGCCGTAGGTGCCGCGCCCGAACCCGACCTGGTCGGTGTCGCCCTGGATCAGGCGGATCTTCTCCATGTCGATGCCGAGCCAGCCCGACACGAGCTGGGCGAAGGCGGTCTCGTGGCCCTGGCCATGGCTGTGCGTGCCGGCGATGATCGAGACGTTGCCGGTGGGGTCGAAGCGCAGCTCCATGCGCTCGTTGAAGATGCCGCACGCCTCGATGTAGTAGGTGAGCCCGATGCCGCGCAGCTTGCCCTGGCTCTTCGATTCCTCGCGCCGCTTCTCGAAGCCCTTCCAGTCGGCGACCTGGATCGCCTTGTCCATCACCTTGACGAAGTCGCCGCAATCGTACTTGTGCATCAGCTTGGTCTGGTACGGCATCTTCGAGGGCGGGATCAGGTTCTTGCGGCGCAACTCCGCCGGGTCGATCCCCATCTCGGCGGCGGCGGCGTCGATCAGCCGGTCCACCGTATAGTTGGCCTCGGGCCGGCCGGCGCCGCGGTAGGGCGTGGTCGGCGTCGTGTGGCTGAACACCATGCGCGTGCGCACGTCGATCGCCGGGAAGTCGTAGGCGTGGGTCAGCATCATGGTGCCGAGGAGCGGCGTCACCACGCCGTTGCCGAGCAGGTAGGCGCCTAGGTTGAAGATGTTGTCGACGCGCATCGCGACGATGCGCCCGTCCTGGTCGAACCCCATCTCGGCCGTCGCCACCAGGTCGCGCCCGTGCGCGTCCGACACCATCGCCTCGGTGCGGTCGGGCATCCAGCGCACCGGGCGGCCGGATTCGCGCGCGGCCCACACGGAAAGCGGCTCCTCGACGTACAGCTCGCCCTTGAGCCCGAACCCGCCGCCCACGTCGCCCGAGACGACCTGGAGCTGGGTTTCTGGGAAGTGCAGCACGTCGCGCGCGATCACCTCGCGCACCTTGTGGGGGAACTGGCTCGACGTATAGAGCGTGATCTTGTCCTGGAGCTGATGCGGGGCGGCGACGCAGCCGCGCGTTTCCATCGAGTTGGTCGAGAGCCGATTGTTGTACAGCTTGAGCTTGGTGACGTGATGCGCGCCCTTGAGCGCGTTATCGATGGCCTCCAAGGCGGCCGGCACCGGCGGCAGGCGCATCTCGAGCCAGACGTTCCCCTCCATCTCCGGCCACACCTTGGGCGCGCCGGGCTGGGCCGCCTTCTCGGCCGAGGCGACGACGGGCTTCGGGGCGTAGTCGACGGTGATCAGCTCGGCGGCATCCCTCGCCTGGTCCAATGTCTCGGCGACGACCGCCGCGACCGGGTCGCCAATGCAGCGCACGGTCTTGGCGCAGAGGAGCGGGCGCTCGGGCGCGAATTTGGGATGGATCGGGAAGTCGGGCGGCAGGTGCGCGGGCGGCAGCCCCTTGATGCCCTTCGCCTCGGCGTCGGCGCCGGTCAGCACCAGTACGACGCCCGGCGCGGCCTTGGCCTTCGACACGTCGATGCGGCGGATCTCGGCGCTCGCGTGCGGCGAGCGCACGACGTACATGTGGGTCTGGCGCGCGAACTCGACGTCGTCGGTGTATTTGCCGCGGCCGGTCAAAAAGCGCGGGTCTTCGACGCGCGCGACCGCCTGGCCCATTCCAAATTTCATTGCGTCCCTCCCTGGGTCGGACGCGCCTATTGCACACCAGGGCGCACGGCCTGTCGAGGGTCTATCCGAGCGGCCAGAACGTTGGGATGACGAAGATCGCGGTGGCCCAAAGGATCAGGTTGAGCGGCAGCCCAACCTTGACGAAATCGGTGAACCGGTAGCCGCCCGCGTTATAGACGAAGGTGTTGGTCTGGTAGCCGATCGGCGTCGCGAAGCTGGCGCTGGCTGCGAACATGACGGCAACCGCGAACGGCCGCGGATCGCCCCCGATCTGCTGGGCAAGCCCGATCGCGATCGGGGTGAGCAAGATCGCGGCGTAGGACAAGGGAATGAGGAGGCGCGAGGGCGCGAGCTTGAGAGTCTGGGCGAGGCTAATGACGACCGGGGTGAGGATGACGACGACCCGGGACCCAGCTTCCTTCGCGATCCCGGGTCTGCAGCGCGTCATTTCATGCCGCGCTGCGCCCGGGATGACGGTGACAGAAAATGTAAATATTAACTCGAGTCAGGCCGGGCCGGCCACTCGCGTTCGAAGTCGCAAAACTCCTGTCATCCCGTGCGCGCCGCAGCGCGCAGCGGTGCGGCGCAGACACGGGACCCAGCTTCCTTCGCGATCCCGGATCACCCCCGGGCACTTCGTCCCGGGGGGCACCACTTCGTGCTGCGCTGCATCCGGGATGACGGTGGGAGCGGGGATGGCGCGGCGCACGCGGCGCTACGGCCGGACGACGATGTTGACGAACCCGCCGTGGTTGCGCCCGGCCTCGGCAAGCGCCTCGTTGACGCCGTCGAGCGGGAAGGGGCGGGTTTCGAGCGGCGAGAGATTGACGATCCCGGCGCGGAACAGCTCCGCCATCTCTTCGGCCTCGGCGACGGTGAACCAGTTGGAGCCGCGATACTGCATGGCGTTGGTCATGAGCCAGGTCGGGTTGACCGCGACCGGCTCGCTCAACGCGCCGATATTGACGGCGCATCCGCCGCGCCGGAGTCCCATGAGGGCGTCCGCGGTCATGTCGGCTTGCGTGCCGCGCGCCAGGCAATCGAGCAGCAGATCGACTCCCATGCCGCCGGTCGCGGCGCGTACGCGCTCGGCCAAGGGCGAGCCGTCGATCACGATCGGCGCGATGCGCGCGGGCGCGAGCGCCTTCAGCCGGTCGAGCCGCTCGCGGTTGCGCGCAAGCGGCACGATGCGCGTCATGCCGAGCCCGAGCGCGAAAAGGACGGCGTGCACGCCGAGCGTGCCGGTGCCGCCGAGGATGGCGAGCGAGCCTCCGGCGCGGGCGCCTCCCGCCTTGAGCGCGCCATAGACCGTGCCGAGATAGCCGAACCGCGCGCCCTGATCGAACGTCACGGTGTCCGGCAGCTTGACGAGGTTCGCGGCCGCCGCGGTCTGGTATTCCGAGAACCCGCCATACGGATACTTGTCCAAGAGCGCGAGCGAGCCCGGCCGGAATCCGAAATAGCCCTGCAGCGCGCCGATGTCGCAGAACGCGGGCAAGCCCTTGCGGCAATAGGCGCAGCCGCCGCAGGCGAGCGCCGGGTTGACGTACACCCGGTCGCCTTCCGCGAAGCCGTGCACGTGGGCGCCGAGCTTCGCCACCTCGCCGGCGCTATCGAGCCCGAAGATCGCCGGCATGCGCGGCAGGGTGTGCCAGAACTTGCCGCTTACGATGTGGCGCATGTTGGGGACGATGCCGCAGGCGCGCACGCGCACCACCACGTCGCCCGGCCGCGGCTCGGGAACGTCGATCTCGTCGACGCGGAACGGTGCGCCCGGTTCGTACAGCCGGGCGGCGCGCATCTTGCCCGCCATGGCGCTCAGCTCTTGGCGCGCAGCGCCGCGAGCCGATCCTCGTAGAACTGCCGCATGGCGCGGTTGACGCCGGTCGTCGCGGCGATCGCCTTGGCGAAATCGGCGAGGCGCGGGCCGGGGATGACCGCGAGCATGCGGTCGGCCGGGATCGCGGCGCAGGCCGGCCGGCCGAACACGTTGGTCGGAGGGCTGCCCGTCCAGGCGGCGCCGCCCGTCGCCTCGCTCCAGATCATCGCCTGGGTGGGCGTGAGCCACACCAGCACCGCGTCGGGCTCGCCGGGGAACGCAGCGAGCGGGCCGTACAGGATGCCGGCCGCCTTGCGCCGGTTGACCGGGATCTTGGCCGGCTCGTCGCGGTGCACGTAGCCGCACGCGGTCATCTCGCCGATCAGCGATTGCAGCTCGGCCATCAGCGCATCGCCCAGCTCGAACCCCATGACGAAGGCGCCGATCGGGCAGTTGGCGTGGCGCGCGACGGGGGCGAAGAACACGCCCGCCTCCGCCTTGCGCCAGAACGCGCAGGCCGACGGCACGATGTCGTCGGTCACGGCGACGCCCGCGGGTGCCGTGTCGTGGAAGGCGAGCGCGACGGGCGGCAGGTCGAGCCCGAGATCGTCGGCGATTTGGGCGGCGAGCTTCGCGTTGGCCATGTCGGGTTCCCTCCCTGAATTGCCCGGCGGCGGCCTCAGCGGTAGCGCCAGCGCAACAGAAATCGCTCGAGCCGCTCGGCGGCCGCGAACAGCACGAGCACGAAG
>DASWLB010000078.1:0-6515 GCA_036396315.1 Alphaproteobacteria bacterium | reverse complement strand
GTGCACGCGTTGCGCGATTGGACTTCAGGCATGTGGCGCGGCGAGGAACCGCTCGCGAGCGCCTTCTGGTACTACGCCGTCGCGCTCGGCCTGATCGTAAATGTGTTCGGGCTGTTCGCCTTCTTCGCGGCGAAGACGGCGGGCGCCTCGGACGAGCTGCTGTTCGTCGTGCATATCTCGCCCGTGCCCTACAACATCTTCGCCGCCATCGCGGTGTGGCGCGCCGCCGGGCGCTACGACGGGTCGCCGCAACTCGCCAACGCGGCGCGCGTGACCGCAGTCGCGCTCATGGCCGCGTACAGCATCCTGTAGGGGCGCGGGGAGGCGGGATGCTCGGCGTCGTCTTCACCCTGCTCGCGGCGGCGAGCTTCGGCCTGTCCAACGCCTCGGTCCGCCGCGCGGTGCTGACCGGCACGGTGACTCAGGCGGTCGTCGTCTCCATGCCGATCGGGCTCGTCATGTTCGCGGCGGCGGCGCTCGCTACGGGCCAGCTTGATCTGCTCGGCGAGTTCTCGCGCGACGCCTACCTCCTGCTCGCCGCCGCCGGCCTCGTCCACTTCCTGTTCGGGCGCTATTGCAACTACCGCTCGATCGAGGCGATGGGGGCCAACCTGTCGGCGCCGCTCCAGCAATGGAGCTTCTTCGTCGCGCTGGCGCTCGCCATCGTGTTCCTCGCCGAGGTGCTGACCGTGCTCCGCATCGCCGGCATCGTCCTGATGTTCGTCGGCCCGGCGATGATCTTCGCCGGCCAGCGGGCGGGGCGGGCGCCGAAGCCCGCCCCCGTGCCGCGCCCCGCCGGGGCCGCGGCTTCGCCCGTGCCCGCCTTCACGCCGCGCATCGTCGAGGGCTACGTGTTCGGCATCCTGTCGTGCCTCGGCTACGGGACGAGCCCGGTGCTGGTGCGCGCCGGGCTCGAAGGCAGCGGCGCGGCGCTCGCCGGCGGCACGGTGTCCTACGGCGCGGCGATGGTCGTGATCCTCGCCTTCCTCGCGACGCGCGGCGCGCGGCGCCAGGTCGGCGCGATCGACCGCACGAGCTTGCGCTGGTTCCTGGTCAACAGCGTGACGGTGTGCATCTCGCAGATGTTCCTGTACGCCGCGCTCGCGCTCGCGCCGGTCACCGTGGTGCAGCCGATCATGCGGTTCTCGACCGTGTTCCGCACCCTGTTCAGCTGGATGCTCAACCGCGAACACGAGAGCTTCGAGCCGAACGTGCTGTGGGCGATCGCGATCTCGATCGTCGGCGCGCTCGCGCTCACCATCGACGCCGGCTGGGTCGTGCGCATGCTCGATGCGCCGCCCTGGCTCGCCGAGACGCTGCTCTGGCGGTGGCCGTGATGCCGGTGCTTATTCCAGCCAACAAGCTGCGCGGTTTCGTGCGCGAGATCGTCGCCGCCGGCGGCAGCGAGCCCGAGGAAGCCGAGGCGGTGGCGCGCCACCTGGTCGAGGCGAACCTCAAGGGCCACGACAGCCACGGCGTCGGCATGATCCCGACCTACATGAAGAACCTTCAGGCCGGACTGCTCGTGCCCAACGCGCGCCTCGAGACCGTCCACGAGGCGGGCCCGATCGGGGTATTCGACGGCGGCGCCGGCTACGGCCAGGTGATCGCGCGCGACGCCGTCGCCTGGGCGATGGCGCGCGCCAAGGAAGGCGGGCTCGGCCTGTTCGCGCTGCGCAACACCCACCACGTCGGGCGCGTCGGCACCTATGGCGAGCAGGCGGCGGAAGCGGGGCTCGTCTCGATCTTCTTCGTCAACGTGCTGATCGTGCCCGGCCGCGTCGCGCCGTTCGGCGGCATGGCGGGGCGCTTCGGCACCGATCCGATCTGCATCACCTTCCCCGGCACCGGCCGGCTCGCGCCCTTCGTGCTCGACTTCGCGACCAGCCGCGTCGCCGCCGGCAAGGTGCGCGTCGCGCTCAACGAGGGCAAGAAGATGCCGGCGGGCTGCATCATCGACGCCGAAGGTAACGACTCGACCAACCCCGCCACCTTCTTCGGCCGCGCCCCGGCCGAAGGCGGCGGCGCGCTGTTGCCGTTCGGCGAGCACAAGGGCTCCGGCCTCGCGCTCGCCTGCGAGCTGTTGGCCGGCGTGCTCGCGGGCGCGGGCACGATGAAGGATGGGCTGCCCAATCGCGGCGTGCAGAACGGCATGTTCGCGATCGTGATCGACCCCGAGCGCTTCGCCGACCGCGCCTGGCTCGAGAGCGAGATGGAGAGCATCGTCGCCTGGGTGAAATCCTCGCCGCCGCGCCCGGGCACCGACGCGGTGCTCGTGGCGGGGGAGCCCGAGCGCATCTCGATGGCGCGCCGGCTCCAGGACGGCATTCCGATCGACGGCAATACCTGGAACGAGCTGGTCGCCGCCGCCCGCGCGGTGGGTGTCGCGGCGGAGCGCCTCGAGCACTACGCCGCGTCGGGCGCGGCCCGCGTCACTTGACGCCCATGATCTCGCGGATGCGCGCGACGACGGCTTCGTCGGTCCGGTGCATCCGCTCGACCGCTTCGGTGAGGCGCTGCCACGAGACGGGCCGTAGGTCGAAATTGCGCTCGGCCAGCGTCTTCGCGGTCTCCGGATCGTTGAGCGCCTTCCAATAGGCGTCGCGCAGCGCGGCGATGCGGTCGGCGGGAACCTCGGGCGGGGCGACCCAGGTGCGGCCGAATAGCGCGTTGGCGGCGATGAAGTCGATGGTCGCGCGCGCCGCGTCGGTGCGCGCGAAACTCGCGAGCAGGGGCACGCCGGGCAGGTCCGGCTCCGGCTCGGGCGAGACGACCGCGAGATGCACGATGCGGTCCTGCGCGATCCAATCCTTGCGCACGGTCTTGATCGAGGCCCAGGTCGCGGCGCGCCCCTGGGTCTCGCCGGTCTCCACCGCCTGGTCGATCCCGGCGATGCCTTCGTAGCCGGTCACCACCTTGAACCTGGTGCCGAACAGCGCGTTGGCGACGATCGGGACGACGTAGGAGTCGGAGCCGCGGCCGCTCGCCGACAGCACGACCTCCTTCGCCTTCGCGTCTTCGAGGGTTCGCACGCCCGCCGTCTTCATCACCGTGATGGTGATGGGGGCGATCTCGGCGCCGCCGATCCAGTTGAGCCTGGTCGCATCGTAGCGCACGCCCGAACCGCCGATGCGCGAGGTCATGGCGATGCCGCTCAACGGCGAGACCATCACCGTCCCGTCCTTCGGCGCCGCGTTGTACAGGAAGTTCGCGGCGCGCGTGCCGCCCGCGCCCGGCATGTACTGAACGATGACGCTCGGGTTGCCCGGCAGGTTCTTCTGGATCGATGGCCCGAGAATCTGGGCGTAGAGCCCGTGCGGTCCGCCGGGGCCGCCCGCCGAATACACCGTGATCTGCTTGTCCTTGTAGAACTCGGCGACCGACTGTGCCGCGGCCGGCGCGGCGGTGAGCGCCGCGACGGCGGCCGACGCGAAAACGATACGCTGCAACATTCCATCCTCCCATTGCGTCGGGCCGATGCTACGGGGTCGAGACCGCGATGCCAACGTTCTATGATCGGCCGCATGGCGGACGCGGAACGGAGACTGGGGCCCGAGCACTTCGCGCGCGAGGACGAATCCGACGACGCGCTGTTCTATACCGAGCCCCGCCTCGTCGCGCACATCGACGATGCGGCGCGGGCGGCGCTCGCCGACTGGTTCCGCGCCAATCTGCCGGCGGGCGGCGACATCCTCGATCTCATGTCGAGCTGCGTGTCGCATCTGCCCGAGGACGTCGCCTACCGCCGCGTCGCCGGGCTCGGCATGAACGCGGTTGAGCTGGAGGCCAATCCCCGGCTCACCGACCGCGTGGTGCACGACCTTACCAAGGACCCGCGCCTTCCGTATGCGGACGCAGCGTTCGACGCCTGCCTCATCACGGTCTCGATTCAGTACCTGATCCGCCCGTTCGAGGTGTTCGCGGAGATCGCGCGGGTGCTGCGCCGGGGCGGCATCGGCGCCGTGTCGTTCTCGAACCGCGCCTTCTGGACCAAGGCGGTCGCCGTGTGGCGCGCCATGGACGACCGCAACCATGCGCGGCTCGTCGGCTACTACTTCGTCGAGACGCCGGGCTTCGAGCAGCCGGAATTCGCCGACCTGTCGCCCAACCCGGGCGTCAGCGACCCGCTTTACATGGTGAGCGCAAGGCGGGGGTAGGAAATCCTCATCCTTCGAGACGGCGCCTTCGGCGCCTCCTCAGGATGAGGCGTTTTTTTGCATCCTCATCCTGAGGTGCGCGCGCAGCGCGCCTCGAAGGATGAGGTCGCTTCGAGAACTCACGCCTCGACCTTTTCCTTCTTCGCCGGACCCGGCTCGTTGCGGAGCCCGGTGGTCGACAAATCGAACTTGTTGCCGTCGAGGTCGCGCGCCGCGTCCTCGATGTAGGGCCGGTCCGACGGCGGCAAATAGGGCGCGCGGCCGTAGTCGGTGAGCCGCTGGTAGATGCCCGCCTTCTCCGACGACTCCAGCGTGAAGCCGAAATGGTTGACGCCGCGCGGCGATTTCTCGCTCGCCGGGTGGATGATCGCCACGTCCATGTAGCCGTCGGTGATCCACACCGACCGGCCCGACTCCGCCGAAGGCTCTGTCTCGTGCGTCTTCGTCATGCCGAACACGTCGATGTAGAACTTGGCGAGCTTGTCCGGATCGTCCGTGAAGATCGCGATGTGACGGATCTTGGCCATGTGCGCCTCCAGCCTGGTCCCGCGCGATCAAACCGCGCGGCGCAGGCGGAGTCAACCAAGGGGGAGTCAGCCGGCGGCCGGGACCGGGGCGAGCCGCTTGCCGTGCTTCGCGCGCTCCGGCGCCTTGTGGACCAGCGTGTAGGCGTAATCGACGCCCATGCCGTAGGCGCCGGAATGTTCCTGGACGACGCCGATGACCGCGTCGTAGGTCGTCTTGCGCGCCCAGTCGCGCTGCCACTCGAGCAGCACCTGCTGCCAGGTTACCGGCACCACGCCGGCCTGCACCATGCGGTCCATGGCGTACTCGTGCGCCTCGGCCGTCGTGCCGCCCGAGGCGTCGGCCACCATGTAGATCTCGTAGCGGCCTTCCCGCATGGCGTCGAGCGCGAACATCGCGTTGCATACCTCGGTCCACAGGCCGGAGACGACGACCTTCTTCCGCCCGTTCTTGGCCAGCGCGTCACGCACCTTCTTGTCGTCCCATGAGTTCATCGATGTGCGCTCGAGGATGTCGTTCTCGGGGAACACCGCCAGCAGCTCGGGATAGGTGTGGCCCGAGAATCCCTCGGTCTCGACCGTGGTGATGGTGGTCGGCACCTTGAACAGCTTGGCCGACTTGGCGAGCGCGACCACGTTGTTCTTGAGGGTCTGGCGGTCGATGCTTTGGACGCCGAACGCCATCTGCGGCTGATGGTCGATGAAGATGAGCTGGCTGTTCTGCGGCGTCAGCAATTCGAGGTAGTTGGTGGCCATGGCGTCTCTCCTGTTTTCCGGGTCAAGAGCACTTACATCCAAAACGGAACCCCAGCTCCGTTCGCCCTTCGATACACGCCCGCGCTTCGCACGGGCGCACTCAGCACGAACGGAACTTTTTGAACCGGTCTGCCAAAATCCCTTCTAGGCGGGCAGGTCGAACAGCAGGAACTCGGTGTCGTCGGTCGCGACGATGGCGATCCGGCCCGCATCCGCGATGCCGAACCCGTCGCCGGCATAGAGCGGCTGGCCGTTCGCGGTGAGGGTGCCGCGCGCCACCTGGAGCCACGCCTTGCGGCCGGGGCGCAGCGCGAATGCGACCGTTTCGCCCGTTTTCAGGATCGAGGCGTAGAGGTCGACGTCCTGGTGGATAGTGACCGAGCCCTCGCGCCCGTCGCGCGCGCCGACGAGGCGGAGCCGTCCCGCGCGCTCGGAAGCGGGAAACGCCTTCTGCTCGTAGCCGGGCGGCAACCCGTCGCGCTCGGGCAGGATCCAGATCTGCAGGAAATGCACGGGTTCCGTGCGCGAGGCGTTGAACTCGCTATGGCGGATGCCGGTGCCCGCGCTCATGCGCTGCACCTCGCCCGGCCGGATCACCGAGCCGGTGCCGATCGAATCCTTGTGCTCGAGCGCGCCCTCGAGCACGTAGGAGACGATCTCCATGTCCTTGTGGCCGTGCGTCGGGAACCCGGCGCCCGGCGCGACGCGGTCCTCGTTGATCACGCGCAGCACGCTGAAACCCATGTGCGCGGGGTCGAAATAGTCGCCGAACGAGAACGAGTGGCGGCTGTCGAGCCAGCCGAGCACGGCGCGGCCGCGCGCCTCGGCGGGGCGTAGTCCGGTCATGGGGCCTCGCGTGGGAAAATTCTGCGTGGCGGTGATATTGGGCGCGGTGCGGCGCGAGACAATGGCGCCGCGGGTCGCCTATTCGCGCGCTGCCGTCGCCACGTCGTAATCGTACAGCCAGGCCGCCTGGAACGGCGTCTTGTCCGTTCCGAACTGGCGCCGCCAGGCGAACTTCGCGTCGCGCACCAGGCGCGCGAGCGGCGAGGCGAGGTGGTTCTCCTTGGCGCGGTGG
>DASWLB010000077.1:0-12727 GCA_036396315.1 Alphaproteobacteria bacterium | reverse complement strand
CGTGCGCACCGGACGCCGTCGCATCTATTTCATCTGGTACCGGCCGACCGAATCCGAGGCCGCGCTCGCCGACCTGTTCACCGACGCGACCGGCCGCCACCACGGCTTCGCCATCCCGCCGCCGTTGATCCGGCCCGAGTTCGTGCGCGGGATCAAGGCGCTGGCGGGCGAGATCTTCGCGCCCGAGGTCGCCGCCGTGGTGCGCGCGACGCCGCAGCCCCTTCTCCAGGCGATCTCCGACCTCGAATCGCCCCGGCTCGTGTTCGGGCGCGTCGCGCTGATGGGCGACGCGGCGTTCATCGCGCGCCCCCATGTCGCGGGCGGCATCACGAAGGCGGGGCTCGATGCGGACTGCCTCGCGTCCGCCCTCGCGAACGGCGCGGACGACATCGCGGGTGCGCTGGCGGCATACGAGGAACAGCGGCGCGACTTCGGCGCCAAGATCGTCGCCCATTCCCGCCTTCTCGGCAGCTATGTCGAGCAGGCGCCCGGAGCGAATGGCGCGGCGCGCTATAGGGAACCGGCCTGGATCATGCGTGAATACGGCGCGCCGCACCTGTTGCACGACCCCGATCCGGCCGGGTTCGTCGCGCCGGTGCGGAGCGCATAGGATGAATTCCACGATCGAGCACGGGAGGCAAACATGGCGACCAAGGTCGCGACACAGGCGAATGTTCCCGACATCGCGTTCGTCGGGCTGATCCACGAGGGCGTGCCGGTTTCGCGGGCCAACCTCGAGGCCTGCACCCGTTTCTACATCGACGTGCTCGGGCTCAAGCTCTTGCCGCGGCCCAAGGCGCTCGACGAGCTCGTCCCCGGCGCGTGGCTCGGCAACGACGCCGATACGGTGCAGTTCCACCTGATCGCCAAGGACGACGAGCTCAGGCCGGAACCCGACGCGAAGATGGCGCCGGCCGGGCGCCACACCGCCTGGCGGGTCAAGGACATCGACGCGTTCCGCGCGCGCATGCGCGCGCTCGGCATCCCGTTCGAGGAGATCTCGAGCCTGATCGGCGACGCCCAGGTGTTCGTCAAGGACCCGCAGGGCCACACCTGGGAATTCCAGGGCCCGCCGTCGCGGCGCTGAACGCACCGATCGGCGGTTCGGCGGGATCGAGGGAGACACGACATGGCCCGGCAAATCATCGACATCTCCGTCACCCTCCAGGAGGGCATCAAGTCGGACCCCGACTTCATGCTGCCGAAGATCGCCTACGAAACGCACGACAAGACGCAAGACCAGATCTGCGCCTTCTTCCCGGGCTTGAAGCCCGCCGATCTGCCGGACGGGATGGGCTGGGCGGCGGAGAACGTGCAACTCTCCACCCACAACGGCACGCATGTCGATGCGCCGTGGCACTACCACCCGACGATGGACAACGGCAAGCGCGCCGCGACCATCGACGAGGTGCCGCTCGAATGGTTCCACCAGCCCGGGGTGAAGCTCGACTTCCGCCGCTTTCCCGACGGCTACGTCGTCATGCCGGGCGACATCGAAGCGGAGCTGAAACACATCGGCCACACGCTCAAGCCGCTCGACATCGTGCTCGCCAACACCGCCGCCGGTGCACGCTACGGCGCCGACGACTTCATCCATCGCGGCTGCGGCTTCGGCCGCGCGGCGACGTTGTGGCTCACGGAGCGCGGCGTGCGCGTCGTCGGCACCGACGGGTGGAGTTGGGACGCGCCGTTCAGCCACACGCGGAAGCGCTGGGACGAGACGCGCGATCCTTCGATCATCTGGGAAGGCCACAAGGCGGGGATGGTACGCGGCTACTGCCAGATCGAGAAGCTCGGCAACCTCGCGGCGCTGCCCGCGACCGGCTTCACCGTCGTGTGCTTCCCGATGAAGATCAAGGGCGCCTCGGCCGGCTGGACGCGTGCGGTCGCGATCGTCGACTAGCCGCCTGTCAACGGGCGACGGGCGCGACGATCATCCGCTCGTCGGCGAGCCGGCCGCGCTCGATGATTACTTCGTTGTCGAGCAGCACGGTGCAGTCGCGCATCGGCACGTCGTAGTGCGCGAGCGTGTCGCGCGTGCCGCCGCCCTGGGTGTTGGGGCCCGTCGAGAACAGGAAGTTGCCGGGGAAGGTGCGCGCCGAGGCGAAGGTGCGCTCCGGGTCGTCGCCGTGCAGCGCGAGCGCATCCCAGCGTGATTGCGGGTTCAAGCCCCAGCCGAGATGCGAGATGGCGTAGCCGTCGCGGTCGTCCGGTCCCCGCCGGTTGTCGGCAAGCCAGGTGGACATCAGCTTGGCGTCGAGCCCGCCTTCGATCTTGGTGATGAACCCCTCGCGTACCTCGATCCGGATTTCGTCCTGGACGTAGCGGTTGTAGGGCAGGATCACGAGATCGCCGCGATCGATCACCACCGTGCCGTCGGCCGAGCCCTCGTTCGGGAAAGTGTGCACGTGCCCGGCGCCCCAATGATCGAACCGGCCGCGCGTTTCGGCGAAGCCGTACTGGATCATGGTCGGATATTCGCCAAGGCGCACCGTGAAGTCGGTGCCGGCGGCGCTGGTCACCCGCATCGACTTCGCCTGCTCGAGGCGCCGGCCTGAGTGGATCACGGCCTCCTTGAGCCCGGGCGGGGACATCAGCTGATAGAGGTCGTCGGGCGCATCGATCACCATCAACACCCGCGTGCCGGCCTCGCGCGCCTCGCGCAGCCAGCGGGTGAACAGCGGGATGTGGAAACAGACCAGCAAGTCGGCCTCCTTGATCGCCGCGAGCGAGCCCTTGGCCTTGCCGATCGTCGCGACGCCGACCTTGGTCCAGGACGGGATCGCGTTCACGCATATCTCGTAGGCGTCGGCGCCAAGCTCGTCGGCGGCGGCGAAGGCGGCCGCCACATAGCCGCGCCGCGTCTCGAGATCGGAGAGGAGGACGACGGTTTCGCCCCTCTGTACGTTGCACAGACGGAATTCGTCGCGGAACAGCGCGGCGAGCTTTGCGGGGTTGAGTTCCTGCTTGCGCATCGTCGCCGCCCGTCCCGTCAACTTCGCATCGTGGACGGCAGCCACAGCACGAGCGCCGGGAACAAGACGAGCAGGATCAGCTTCACGAGGTCGGCGGCGACGAACGGAATGACGCCCTTGAAGATGGTCGAGAGCGAGACGTCGGGCACCATGCTCTTCAGGACGAACACGATGATCCCGAAGGGCGGCGTGATCAGGCCGGTCTCGACCACCACCACCATGATGATTCCCCACCAGATGAGGTCGTAGCCCATATGCGTGATCAGGGGCGTCACGATCGGCACCGTGATGACCATCACCGCGAACGAATCCATGATCATGCCGAGGAACAGGTAGACGACCAGCAGGAGCGCGATCACGGCGAGCGGCGTGAGGTCGAGCCCGGCGATCAGGCCCGTCGCGGTCTCCGGCAGCGCCGAAATCCCGACGAAGAACGAGAACACCAGCGCGCCGAAGATCAGCCCGTAGATCAGCGCCGTGGTCTGCGTGACCTCCGCCATCACGTTCCAGAACGCGCCCCCGCCGAGTCGGCCGCGGAACAGGGCGAACAGGAACGACGCGACCGCGCCGACGGCCGCGGATTCGGTCGCGGTGAACACGCCCATGTAGAGCCCGCCGATCACGACGACGAACAGCGAGATCACGCCGACGCTCCGCCGCGAGGCATGAATCAGCTCGGCGCGATCGATCCGTTTCGCCGGCGGCACCGTCTCCGGCGCGAGCTGGACGAAGAGCGTGATCGTCAAGAGGTAGAACGCGACCGCGATCACCGCCGGCACCATCGCGGCAATGAACAGCTGGCCGATCGAGGCCTCGGTCAGGAGCGCGAAGATCACGATCGGCGCCGACGGCGGCACGAGCTGGCCGAGCGTGCCGCCCGCCGCGACGCATCCCGTCGCGAGGTTGGCGGCGTAGCCGCGGCTGCGCATTTCCGGCAGCGCGACGCGGCCGATGGTGGCGGCGCATGCGACCGAAGACCCGGTGACCGCGCCAAACCCGGCGCAGCCGCCGATCGTCGCGAGCGCGAGGCCGCCGCGGAATCCGCCGAACAGGGCGTGCGCGAGCGCGTAGATGTCGTCGGACAGCCCGGCGACCGCGGCGAAGCTGCCCATCATCAGGAACAGCGGCAAAACCGCGACCTGGCTGTTGGTGAGGAAGCCGGCCGGCTCGGTGCCGAAGGCGCTGAAGGCGGGCGACCAGTCGATGAACAGCGCCGTGCCCGCGAGGCCCATCATGCCCATCACCGCGGCGAGCGGCATGAGCCCGAGCAGGAAGGCCCACAGGAAGACGAAGAACACCGCGACCGTGAGCTCGGCGTGCGCCTGCGCCCGGTCGGACATGTCGGCGAAATCGACGACCCCGTAAACGATCAGCGCGAGCGAGACGAGCGCGATGGCGACGACGATGTTGCGCGCAAGGGCGCTGGCCGCCGGCGTCTCGATCGCGCCCGACAAGGCGTGGCGGACGCGGTTGGCCGCGACCACGAGCTGGACGAGGGCGCCGGCCGCGAGCAGCACCGCGACGCCGTACATGAAGGGCGCCTCGGGCCAGTGCAGGATGACGGTCGCGCGCCCCTGTTGCAGGAGGCTTCCGGCGTAGAGGTAGATGCGCCACGCGAGCAGAGCGACGAAAAGGAAAAGCAGAACATGCCCCGCGGCGATCAGCCACGCGGCGAGCCGTCCGGTGAGCCAGCGCCCGAGGATGTCCACGGTGAGGTTGACGTTCATCGCGAGGCCCGACGGGATGCAGGCCGCGACCGCGACCGCGAACACCTGGGAGACGACTTCGTTCAGCGCCGGGATGGGAGCGTTGAACAGCCAGCGCATCAGCACGTCGGCGAGCGTGACGCCCGCGACGATCAGCATGCCCAGCACGCCGATGAAGGCGATCGGGCGGGTGACCACGACGCACTGGCGCTCGAGCGCCTCCAACAGGTGCGGTTCGGCCTTCGCCGTTTCGACGTTCGACGCCATCGCTCCCAGTACTCCGCCTCTTGCTTATTCTTGAGCGCCGCCGCGCCGCGCTAGCGCCCGCCGTGCGCGCTCAGCTCGCGCCCTGAACCTCCTTCAGGATCGCGCGATAGCGCGCGAGCAGCCGGGCGCCGTTCGGCACCGTCTTCGTCCATTCTTCGGCGAGCGGCTGAAGGCGTTCGCGCCACTTCGCCTCGACCGCCGGCGTCGGCTTGACGATCGTGTGGCCGCCCGCGGCGCGCACCGTCTCGCGCCCCTGGTGCTGCACCCGATCCCAGAACTGGCCGAACTCCCGCGTGTCCTTCTCCCCGGAGTTCGCGTCGATGATCCGGCGCACCGCATCGGGCAACGCCTGGTAGCGCTTCGTCGCCATGAACACCATGGCGGGCGCTCCGCCGAAGCCGGTGTCGATGTGGTACTTCGTCACCTCGGCCAGCTTGAACGGCTGGAACGCGGTCCACTGGATGATGGTGCCGTTCACCGTGCCGCGCTGGATGCCCTCGTAGATCTCGGTGATGTTGAGCGAGATGGGAGCGCCGCCGAGGGCCGCGACGATCTGGCTCGGCATCCTGCCGCCGGCCTGAACCTTCAGCCCCTGCAGGTCCTCGGTCGAAACCGGTTGTGCCTTGAGGTGCAGCCCGGCCTGCGGGAACCCGACGAACCGCAGCGGCACGACCTCGTTGTACTCGGCATCGAGCAGCCCCTCTTTGAACAGGCGCCTCAGCGCGACCGAGGCCGCCTCGGAGGACGGCGCGAGATAGGGCAGCGAGACCACCTCGGTGCGCGGGAACTTGCCCGAGACGAACGAGTTCACGCCCCACGAGATCTGCACCACGTCGTCGACCACCCGTTGGTAGAAATTGGCGTGGTTGGCGACCGCGGGGCCGTCGCGCACGTCGATTTTCAGAACGCCGGCGCCCTGCTCGTTGAGGCGCTTCGCCCAAGGGTGCTGGATTTGGACGTTGAGGTGGGCCTGCGGAAAGTTCGTGGTCGCGAATTTGAGCACGAGCTCCTCGGCCGAGGCCGGCAACGCCATGATCGCGGCCAACGGCAGCGCCATGACGGCTGTCCGCATCATCGACTTCATCGTGTTGTGCCTCCCGAGCACGATTGTCGGGCGCCGATCGCGCCCCTCCTTGCTTCGCACATTAACCGGTCGCGGTACTGCGCGCGAGAACCTTCGCCTCGGCGCATTCGCCGCTGCAGCCCGATCCGGCGATCAGGACCCTGCCGCGATGTCGGCCAAAAGCTTCTTGTAGGTCGCGAACACCTTGTCGCCGCCCGGGGTTTCGGCGATCCATTTCTCGGTCAGCGGCGAGATGCGCGCGCGCCACTTCGCGACCATGTCGGGTTTTGCGGTCACCACGGTGTGGCTGTCGAGCTTGCGCACCTGTTGGGCGGTGAACTTGTGGATGCCGTCCCAGAACTTGCCGAAATCGCGGCTCGCCCGCTCGCCCGAGTTGGCTTCGATCAACTTGCGCGCTGGCTCCGGCAGTCCGGCGAACTTCTTGCGGTTCATGAAGACGTAGCCGGGCGAGCCGCCGAGCGTGATCTCGACATGGTAGCGCGTAACCTCGGCGAGCTTGAAGGGCTGGAACGCGGTCCAACCGATCATCACCCCGTCGGCAAGGCCGCGCTGGAGGGCTTCGTACATCTCGTTCACCCGGAACGACAGCGCCGCCCCGCCCATCGCGCCGACCATCCGGGAGGTCATCTTGTTCGAGGCGATGATCTTGAGCCCGTCGAGGTTGTCGAGCGTTTTGGGCTCGGCCCGGTACTGCATGCCGGACTGCGGGAAGACGATGAGCTTGAGCGGCATCACCTCGTCGAACTCGGAATCGAGCGCGCCCGACTTGTAGAGCCGCCACAGGGCCGTGGACGCGGCCTCGGACCATTCGCCGATGAAGGGCAGTCCGACCACCTCGATCAGCTTGAACTTGCCGCCCGCATAGGTCGGCAGGCCCCAACCGATCTGCACCACGTCGTCGACGACGCGGCTGTACACGTTGCCGTGGTTGGCGACGGCGGGGCCGTCGCGCACGTCGATCTTGAGGACGCCCTTGCCGTCCTCGGTCAGCTTTTTCGCCCAGGGGTGGTGGATGTTGGCGTTGAGATGGGCGTGCGGGCTGTCGAGCGTGGCGAATTTCAACACCACCTCGTCCGCCCCCGCCGGTGCGCCGAAAGCGGCCGAAGCCGCGACGGCGATCGCCGCCGTCCAGATCGTCCCTCGCATGACGAATCCTCCGTGTTCTGCGTTATGCGCGCCGATGCCGGCTCGATCCGGCGCGCTCAGCTTCCGGCCGCGACCTGCGCCAGGAGCCGCTTGTATTCGGCGAGCACCTTGTCCCCGCCCGGATTCTTCTTGAGCCATTCGTCGGTGATGGGCTGGAAGCGCTGGCGCCACTTGGCGATCATCTCGGGGCTCGGTTCGACGACCGTGTGGCCCGGCTTGCCGCGCACCAGACCGATTCCCTCCTCGCGCACCCGGTCCCAGAACACGCCGAACTCGCGCGATTCCTTCTCGGTCGCGTTGGCCGCGATAAGGTTGCGGACCGCCGCCGGCAGCGCCGCCCATTTCGGCTTCGACATGAAAATCTGGCCGGAGTTGGCCGACATCGGCATGTCGATGTGGTAGCTCGTCACCTCGGCGAGCTTGAAAGGCTGGAACGCGGTCCAGCCGATGATGGCGCCGTCGGCAGTGCCGCGCTGCAGCACCTCGTAGAGTTCGCCCGGCCGGAACGACAGCGGCGCGCCGCCGAGCGACTTCACCATCGAGGAGACGATTTCGCCGCCCGTGATGGCCATCTTGCGGCCTTCGAGAGTCTCGATCGTCGGCGGCTTCGCGCGGAACTGGACGGTCGAGGGCGGGAAGATGTTGGTACGTAGCATCACCACCTGGTCGAACTCGGAATCGAGGATGCCCGACTTGTACAGCCGCCAGAACGCGACCGAGGCGACCGCGGACCGGTCGCCGATCAGCGGCAGCGAGATCGCCTCCGTCAGGCGGAACTTGCCGGCGACCGAGGAGTGCAGGCCCCAGCCGATCTGCACCACGTCGTCGATGACCCGCTGATAGACGTTGCCGTGGTTGGCGACCGCCGGCCCGTCGCGCACGTCGATCTTGAGCACGCCCTTGCCGATCTCGTTCATGCGCTTCGCCCAGGGGTGGAAGATGTGCACGTTGAGATGGGCCATGGGGCTGTCGAGCGTGGCGAACTTGAGCGTCATCTCGTCGGCCGGCGCGTTAGCCGGCGCCAGGGCAATTGCGGCCAGCGCCGCCACCGTGGCTATCGTCGTCCTCATCGAAGTCTCCCTGGAGCTGGTGCGATCCCGGGATCGATCTTGGCGCAAAGCGGAAGCCTTGGGAAGTGGCCCATCGCGCCTTGTGCTAGGCCAGCACGCTCTTTAAGAAGAGCCGCGCCATCGCGGCGCAGCGACGCCATCTCGGACCGGGGGAAGCCTCCCCATTCATGCAGCAGTCGACCCAAGACGCCGCGCTGGTGCGGCCGGAGGCGCCGAACCCGTATCGCTGGGCCATGCTCGCCGGAGTCTGCGGCGTCTATTTCTGCTTCGGCGTGATCACCGCGTCGATGGCGCCTCTGGTCGGACGCATCGGCGCGGAGCTCGGCCTGTCGCACGGCGCGATGGGCAGCGTCCTTGGCGCCTGGCCGCTCGTCTACATCGCGGCGGCGATCCCGTGCGGCGCGCTGTTGGACCGCGCCGGGCCCAGGCGAGCGATCGCGCTCGGCGCCGCCGTGATCGCCGCATCGGCGTTCCTGCGCGGGCTCGCCGACGGCCATCTCGAGCTGTTCCTCGCCGTCGCCGTGTTCGGCATCGGCGGGCCGCTGGTCTCGGTCGGCGCGCCCAAGGTCATCAGCCTGTGGTTCGCGGGCGGCGAGCGCGGACTCGCGATGGGGCTCTATATCGCCGGCTCGCTGTCGGGCAACGCCGCGGCGCTCGCCCTCACCAACAGCGTCGCCATGCCGCTCGCCGGCGGCGAGTGGCGGCTCGTGCTGATGTCATACGGCGTGCTCGCGGCGCTCGCCGGGCTCGCCTGGTTCGCGCTCGCGAGCCATTCCGCGAGCCGCGCGCTCGAGCGGAGGATCGCCGCCGAGCCGAGGCGCCGCCAGGCCGGCGTCTTCGCCGAGCTGATCCGCATCCCCGCCGTCCAGATCGTGCTGGTCATGGCGACCGGCTCGTTCTTCTTCGGTCACGCGCTCAACAACTGGCTGCCGGAAATCCTCGCGGCCGGGAACGGCATGGCGCCGGAGGAAGCGGGGTACTGGGCGTCGCTGCCGACGGCGGTGAGCCTCGCCTCGGCGCTCGTGCTGCCGCGCCTTGCGATCCCGTCGCGGCGCATCGCCATGCTCGCGGCGATGTTCGCCGGCGCGGCCGTCGCGCCGCTCCTGATCGAGGGCTGGTCCGACCCCGTGCTCGCGACCGGCCTCGTGCTCCAGGGGCTCGTGCGCGGCGCGCTGTCGAGCATCGTGATCCTGGTGCTGATGGAAACGCGCGAGGTGGGCTCGGCCCGCATGGGCGCGGCGGGCGGCATGTACTTCACGGCGGGCGAGATCGGCGGCGTGCTCGGACCGGTGACGATCGGCGCGCTGTCCGACCTCACCGGCGGGTTCTCGACCGGGCTCTATTTCCTCACCTTCGTTTGCCTCGTGCAGCTCGCGCTGCTCGCGCGGCTCAGCCGGGTGCTCGGCCGATGACGGCGCGGGAGGCCGCGGGCCGGGCGGCGCCGAGCGGCAGGTTCAGCTCGATGTCGCGCGGCACCAGGTCGGCGGCCACCGGCCGCGACAGAAGATAGCCCTGCGCCACTTCGCAGCCCGCCTCGGCGACGGCCGCGAGATGCGCCGGGCGCTCCACCCCTTCGGCGCAAACCGTGAGGCCGAGATTGTGCGCGAGGTCGGCGATCGACCGCACGATGACCCGCGCCTCCTCGCGCTGGTCGGCGTCCAGGACGAAGGACTTGTCGATCTTCAGCTCGCTGAACGGCATGCGGTACAGCTCGATCAGCGACGAGTAGCCCGTGCCGAAATCGTCGATCGACAGCCCGAACCCCTTGAGCCGCAGACGCCCGAGCACGTCGAGCGACAGCGCGGTGTTCGCCATCGCGGTCGTCTCGGTCACCTCGAACGTGATTCGCGCGGGATCGATGCCGTTCGCCCGCACGAGATCGCGCATCCGGTCCGGCAGGTCGAGCTCGGCGAGGCTCGTCCGCGCGAGATTGATCGACGCGGACAGGTTTCTTCCGGCCGCGTCCCACCGGGCGATGAGTCCGAGCGCGTCCGCGAGCACGAGCTCGGTGAGCCGGGTCGCGAGGCCCGAACTCTCGACGACGGGGATGAACCGGTCGGGCGACAGCCGGCCGCGCCGCGGGTGCTGCCAGCGGACCAGCGCCTCGACGACCTTCACCGGCGCGCGCAGCCCGTTCGGCGCGAGCGACACGATGGGCTGATACTCGACGACGAACTGGTTCTCGGCGATCGCCTCCTCGAGCTCGCCGAGCGAAGGCGCGACGGTCCGCGCCGCGCACGGCTCGAGCACGGCGCGCAGCTCGGCGAGCGAGAACGGCTTGCGCAGGACGCCCTGGACGGCGAGCTTGTATTCGCGGGCGAGCCTTTCGACCGAGGCGAGCACGCGGGCGTCGGCGCCGCTCATCAGCACGACCGGGGCGGTGGAGCCGATCTCCGACAGGTGGCGCAACAGCTCGATGCCGTCCACGTCGGGCATCTGCAGATCGAGGACGACGCAGGCCGGCCGCTCGCCTTGGAGCGCGGCGCGGAACTCGTCGGGGTCCGTGGTCGCCCTGCCGACGAGCCCGAGCTCGGCCGCGGCATTGCAGACGAATTCGGCGATCCCGGGTTCGTCGTCGATGACAAGAAGCTGTCGCGAAGCCGCCATGTCCATGGCTCAACCGCCGGCGACGGCGGTGCGCGCCTCTGGCGCCACGGGCTCATCGCCGATGGCCGCGCCGGCCGCCGGCAGCAGCAAGGTGAAGGTCGTGCCGCCGCCGGCCGCGGGCCGGGCGACCGCCTCGCCGCCCGACCGGAGCGCGAAGGCGCGCACGGCGCACAGTTCGAGGCCGCCGAGCGTTCGCGCGCCCTTCGGCTGTGAGTAGGGATCGAATGCGCGCGCGAGATCGGCTTCGGGCACCGCTTCTCCCGTATCCGAGACCGATACGGCGACGTAGGAGACGCCTCCGAGGCCGGCGCGGCGCACCGCGCGGAAATCGGGCGAGGCGGCGGCGATCGCGAGCGTCCCGCCATCGCCCATCACGTCGCGCGCGCGCGACGCGAGGGCGCAAATCGCCTCTTCGAGCGCCGCGGCATCGACACGGACGGCGGCGATGCCGGGCGCAACCCGGACCTCGACGCGGATCGCCGAGCCGAGAGCGACGCGGAGCGAGCTCGCGACCCTCGGCAGGAGGTCGTCGAGACCGACGATCCCGCGCGTCGCGGTTGCCGGTTTGGCGAGCGCGAGCAGGCCTTGCGCCATGGCGCCGGCGCGCTCGAGCGCCGCGTCGGTCGTCGCCAGCATCTTGTCGAGCGCTTCGGGCGCGGGGCGGCGTTTGATCAGGTCGAGGTTGCCGGCGACCACCTGGATGACGTTGTTGAGGTCGTGCGCGATGCCGCCGCCGAGCCGGCCGATCGCCTCGACGGTGCGGGCGTCGCCGCGGCGCCGGTCGGCGGCGACCCGGTCGGTCACGTCGCGCACCACGAGGACCGCGCCGGCGAACCGTCCGTCGCCGTCGCGGATCGGCCCGCCGGATACCGCGCGAAGGCGCAGCGATCCGTCGGCGGCGCGGACGGCAAGTCTCGCGTCGGCGAAACGTTCGCCGGCGAGCGCGCGGGCGAGCGGTGTCGGGTCGCCGTCGGTGCGCGGCCGCCCGTCGATCTCGACGGTGCGCGTGCCGTTGATCCACCACTCCATGTCGCCCGGCCGCGCCGCAGGGTCGAGGAACCGCTCCGCCGCAACGTTGGAGAAGATCAGCCGCCCGTCCGGGTCGCAGGCGATGACGCCCTCCGGCAGGCTGTCGAACAGCGCGACGAGGAGGGCGGGTTTGGGCGGCAGCGCGTCGGAGGCGCGCGGCGCGCCGAACGCGGCCGAGATGCGCGCGGCCGCGTCGGAGAAGAATCGGGCGGGGTCGGACGACCCCGAACCGGAGTTCGACTGCTCGGCCATTGCGCGGTGCCTCGTTGCGGAACCGGGATGCGCGCGGCGGGCGCCCAGGGGCCCCGCCACAGGCCATGGAACCACACGCAGCGTAAACGGCCTGTTAATGCCGGCGCACGCGCGCGTGACCGCCGTCGCCGTCAGCCGGCGAGCAAATCCTCGGCGTAGAGGTTGCTGAAATCGAACTCGACTCGGTCGAACCCCCCGCCCGCCGCGAGCGGCGCGATCGGATCGCCGTGCACGAAGTCGAACCCCATCGTGGCGGCGGCGAGGATAAGGCTGCGGGTCTTGAGGCCGGTCACGAAGGTGCGCAGCCCTTCGCGCTTGGCGAAGAGCTGGAACTGGTCGAGCTCGGCGATCAGCTCGTCCTCGGGCCGCACATTCTCGGCGGCGTTCACGCCGCTGGCCGTGAAGCCCGCCTCGCGCCAGAAGCGGAAGTCTCGGTTGGTCACCGCGAGGTCGGCCGAGAAGCGCCCGGCGAACGGTTTCATGGTGCGCATCGCGCTTTGCAGGCGGGGGTCCGACCTTCCCTCGGCCGCATCGAGGATTTCGAGGACAATGCGCGGGCGTCCCGCTTCCGGGATGTGCTGGCACAGATTG
>DASWLB010000076.1:0-2748 GCA_036396315.1 Alphaproteobacteria bacterium | reverse complement strand
CAACTTCTTCCATCTTCCGGACCGCGCGTTCACGGCGCGCGAGCTGGTCTGGTCGTTCTACAGCCGCCTCGATCCGCGCGCGATCCGCCCGCCCTATTCCGCGCGCGCGTACGAGGACGCGATGGCGGCGAAGCTCGCCGCAACCGCGGGCGGCGGTGCGATCTTGAGCCGGGCGCAAATCGAATACCTCTACCCCGTATTCCGCTGCGGCTACTGGATGGGCCGCAACAACGCGATCAACAACCGGCTGGGCGGGGCGCTCACGCCGTTCATCGACGCGAACGTGGTGCCCGCAGCGCTCGCCGTCCCGCTCGTGTTCAAGAACGCGGGGCGGTTCGAGGCGGCGCTGATCCGCGCGGTCGATCCGAAGCTCGCGGCCTACGCGTCCGCCTACGGCCACGACTTTGCGCATCCGCCGCCGCTGAAGGCGCGCGCCGCCGAACGGATCGGTCTCGCCCGGCCGCCCTGGCTCCGCCGCCACACCTTCCGCCTGCGCCACCGAAGACCGGAGCCGCGCCCGTGGTTCCTCTCGGACGCCTATGTCGGGCGTGTCATCGACCTCTCCTTCCCCTGCGTCGCAAAGCTGTTGGACACGGCGCGCATCGTCGAGGCCGGCCAGTACAACCGGCTCTGCACCCTCGAGCTTCTGTGCGAGGCCCACGGGCTCCGCCCGTAAAGCCTTCGTTAACCATGATGAAGGATCGTGCGGGATGCCAGGCACCGCTTGGCGTGCGGCCGGGGATGCGAGCTTTGTCCGACGACGACACGACAACGGGCGGCGCGGCCGGGCGGCGGACCGTCGCCGTCGCGCTCGCCGAGACCGGAGAGGACGCGGATGCGCCGGCGCGCATCGTCGCCTCCGGGCGCGGCGCGGTGGCCGAGCAGATCCTCGCCATCGCGTTCGCCGCCGGCGTCAAGGTGCGCGAGGACGCGGATTTGGCCGAGGTGCTCGCCGCCGTCGAGGTGGACAGCGAGATCCCGGTCGCGGCCTTCGCCGCGGTGGCGGAGATCCTGGCGTACGTGTACCGCGCGAACGGCGCGGGCGGAGAGCGCCCGGCCGAGGAAGGAGCGATGCCATGACCCAGGACGCGGCCCCGGATACGACCCAGGTGCGCACCGGCCTGCTCGAGGCCGCGGCGATGGTCGGCACGGCGCGCAGCCTGATCGCCGAGGGCAAGGTGGTGGATCTGGCGGGGCTCGAATCCCGCGTCGCGTGCGTTTGCGGCCAGCTTCCGTCGCTGCCCGCGCCCGATCGCGAGACGCTCAAGTCGGCGCTCATCGCGCTGATGGACGGGCTCGGCGGACTCGCCGAGGCGCTCAACGAACAGCACGGTGCGCTCGCCAAGCAGCTCGCCGCCGTGTCCAAGGGCAAGAGCGCGGTCTCCGCCTACGGCGCCGGCGCGGCGACGTCGGGTCCGAGAAGGAAGCGGTAAGCCGTCCGAACCGAGAATGCGCAAGTCACCCCCCACCCTATCCCTCCCCCTCAAGGGGGGAGGGGACGCGCACCGACGCCACCTCCCCCTTGAGGGGGGAGGTCGGCGCGAAGCGCCGGGTGGGGGTGGGGCCTTCGTACCCGTTAGGCTGCATTAGTCGTTCCATGGACCCCGGCATCTATCTCCGCTTCGTGCTGGCGCTGGTGTTCGTGATCGCGCTGATCGCCGCGATCGCGTGGGTGATGCGCCGCTTCAATGTGCTGGGACGGCTCGCCGCGCCGCGCAAGGGCGGCGCGCGCATCGGCGTGGTCGAGGTGACGCCGGTCGATGCCAAGCGCCGCCTCGTGCTCGTCCGCCGCGACGACGTGGAGCATCTCGTGCTCATCGGCCCGGCGGGCGACGTGGTGGTCGAGAGCGGCATTCCGGCCGGCCGCGTGCGCGCGATTCCGCCGGCGCGCGAGATGGCGCCGTGACGGCGCTCGCCCGCATCGGACTCGGCATCGCGTTCGCGGGCGCGATCGCGCTGCCCGCCGTCGCCCAGACCTTGACGCTCGACCTCGGCACCGGGCCGTCGAACACCGGGCGGATCGTCCAGCTCGTGGCGCTCCTCACCGTCCTGTCGCTCGCGCCCTCGATCCTGGTGATGGTGACCTCGTTCACCCGCATCGTCGTCGTGCTGTCGTTCCTTCGGAGCGCGCTCGGGCTGCAGCAGACCCCGCCCAACGCGGTGATCATCTCGCTCGCCTTGTTCCTCACCGCGTTCGTGATGGCGCCGACGCTGGATGCCGCCTATCGCGACGGCATCGCGCCGCTCATCCGGAGCGAGATCACCGAGACCCAGGCGTTCGACCGCATGGTGAAGCCGGTGCACCGCTTCATGATGGACCACGTGCGCGAGCAGGACCTCAAGCTGTTCGCCGACATCGCCAACACGCAAGCGGCCGAGGTGGGCGAGGCGACGCCGCTCAGGACGCTGATCCCCGCCTTCATGATCTCGGAGCTGCGCCGCGCCTTCGAGATCGGGTTTCTGTTGTTCGTGCCGTTCCTCATCATCGACATGGTGGTGGCGTCGCTGCTGATGTCGATGGGCATGATGATGCTGCCGCCGGTGATGATCTCGCTGCCGTTCAAGCTGATCTTCTTCGTCTTGGTGGACGGCTGGTACCTGGTGGCGGGATCGCTGGTGCAGAGCTACGGGTAGCGGGGCCGGCAAATCTCGCGAAAAGGCCGTTCGTCCTGAGTGTTCGCGAAGCGAACGTATCGAAGGGCGAACGGACTTCCGTCACCTCACCGTCTCCTCTTCGTCTCCTTTGTC
>DASWLB010000075.1:0-5902 GCA_036396315.1 Alphaproteobacteria bacterium | reverse complement strand
CAGAAATTCAGCACGAACCCCTGGCCCTTGAACTTCCGCTCGCCCGACGGGAAGGTCATGGTGATGTCCTTGTTCTCCTGGCCGTCCACCTGCGAGGCCTTGATCGACTTGACGAATTCGATCGACTTGGCGATGCGCTCGCGGAGCTGCGGGATGGTCGTCTCGTCGTCGGCGAACTTCGGCGGGGTAACGCCGGCGCACTGGCCGACCGCGTTCACCGCGTGGTTGGTCGCCTGGCGCACCTGGCGGGTCAGCGAGAACATGTCGGGGTAGAGCCGGTCGCTCAGCAGGAACGAGGTGTCGAGCTTCTTCGCCTCGGCCTGCGCCTGCGCCTTGCCGAGGACGTCGGACAGGCCGGTGAGGATTTGCACGAAGATCGGCGCCGAGACCGAATGCAGTGAAACGGGCATGGATTGCGCTCCCAAGGTTGGTGTTCGTGGCAAAAGGCGGGGAAGCTTAGCGCGCCGCGCGGGCCTGTCAAAGCCCGGCGCTCGCCGTGCTAGGATCGCGGCAACGTTGGTCAAGAAGGGGAGGACGCGCCCATGAAGACCGAGACGCTCGAATACCGCGACGGCGGCACGGTGTGCCATGGCTTCCTTGCCACCCCGGACGGGTCCGACAAGCGGCCCGGCATCCTCATCGTGCACGAGGCGCCCGGGCTCGACGACCATCCTAAGCGCCGCGCCCAGATGCTCGCCGAGCTCGGCTACGTCGCGCTCGCCGCCGACATGTACGGCGGCGGCAAGGTGGTGATGGGCGAGGAGACCATGAAAACCATGGCGCCGTTCCGCGAGAACCGCGCGCTCGCGCGTGGCCGCGCGCGCGCCGCGCTCGATGCGCTCGCCAAGGTGGCGCGCGCCGACGCCGGGCGCTTGGGCGCGATGGGGTACTGCTTCGGCGGCTACGTCGTGCTCGAGCTCGCGCGCTCGGGCGCGCCCCTCAAGGGGGTGGTGAGCTTCCACGGGCTGCTCGACGCCGCGAATCCAGACGATGCCAGGAACGTCAAGGCCAAGATCCTGGTCTGCACCGGGGCGGACGACCCGCTGGTGCCGCCCGACCAGGTGCAGGGCTTCGAGAAGGAGATGACCGGCGCCCACGTGGACTGGCAGGTCGTCACCTACGGCGGCGCCAAGCACGCCTTCACCAACGTCAACGCCGACAAGGTCGGGCGCGCCGCGCTCGGCTACAACAAGGCGGCCGACGACCGTTCCTGGGTCGCGATGCGCGGGTTCTGGCAGGAGGCGCTGTAAGGCCGGGGTCGGCTTGACTCTCCCCCTTCCCCCGCCTAGTTTCCGCGCACCCTGAGGCAGTTGGCCTGTTTGGCGCCCGAGGGCGCCCGTCGGTCCGCGCGTTGCGCACACCGGCGCCGATGGCGTTTGGGACGAGTAATGAATCCTCATCCTGAGGAGCCCGCCGTAGCGCGTAGCGCGAAGGCGTGGCGTCTCGAAGGATGAGGTCGCGGAAGGAACGATGTTCGATTCCCTGAGCGGCAAGCTCGGCGAGGTGTTCGACCGGCTGCGGAAGCGCGGTGCGCTGTCGGAGGCCGACGTAACCGAGGCCCTCCGCGAGGTGCGGGTCGCCCTCCTCGAGGCCGACGTGGCGCTGCCGGTCGTGAAGTCCTTCACCGACGCGGTGCGGGAGAAGGCGGTCGGGCAGGACGTGCTGCGCTCGGTCACGCCCGGCCAGATGGTGGTCAAGATCGTCCACGACGAGCTTGCCGCCATGCTCGGACCCGAGTCCGACGGGCTGGCGATGCGCGCCGCCCCGCCGGTGCCGATCCTGCTCGTCGGGCTGCAAGGCTCGGGCAAGACCACGACCGCGGCGAAGATCGCGGTCCGGCTTCGCGACCGCGACAAAAAGCGCGTGCTGATGGCCTCGCTCGACGTGCAGCGCCCGGCCGCGCAGGAGCAGCTCGCCATCCTCGGCCGCCAGGCCGGCATCGACACGTTGCCGATCGTCGCCGGCGAATGGCCGACGATGATCGCCGCGCGCGCCATGGATGCGGCCAAGCGCGGCGGCTACGACGCGGTGATCCTCGACACCGCCGGGCGGCTCCATATCGACGACGCGTTGATGGACGAGGCGGTGCAGGTGCGCGACGTGGCGAAGCCGGCCGAGACCTTGCTGGTCGCCGACGCGATGACCGGCCAGGACGCGGTCAACCTCGCCAAGAGCTTCCACGAGCGGGTGGGGCTCACCGGCATCGTGCTCACGCGCGTCGACGGCGATGCGCGCGGCGGCGCGGCGCTCTCCATGCGCCAGGTCACCGGTTGCCCGATCAAGCTGATCGGCGTCGGCGAGAAGCTCGATGCGCTCGAGCCGTTCCATCCGGAGCGCATCGCGTCGCGCATCCTCGGCATGGGCGACGTCGTGTCGCTGGTCGAGAAGGCGGCCGAGACCATCGAGGAGGAGGAGGCGAAGAAGCTCGCCGCCAAGATCGAGAAGGGCAAGTTCGATCTCGACGATCTGGCCGGCCAGCTCCGCCAGCTTCGCCGCATGGGCGGCATGGGCGGCATCATGGGGATGCTTCCCGGGGTCGCCAAGGTGAAGGCGCAGATGGCCGAGTCCAGGCTCGACGAGCGGCTGCTCGTGCGCCAGGAAGCGATGATCTCGTCGATGACCAGGGAGGAGCGCCGCCGCCCGGAGCTGATCAAGGCCTCGCGCAAGCGGCGCATCGCCGTGGGCTCGGGCACCACGGTGCAGGAAGTTAATCGCCTCTTGAAGAGCCACATGGAGATGAGCCGGATGATGAAGCAGGCGCAGAAGCTCGGCCAGAAGGGGCTCGCGCGCCAGGGCCTCGCCGGGCTGATGCGGGGCCGCTGACTTCCGGCGGATTGAACCCAGGAGGGTGAAAGGACGAACATGGCACTATCGATCCGGATGTCCCGCGGGGGCGCGAAGAAGCGTCCCTACTATCGCATCGTGGTGGCGGATTCGCGCAGCCCGCGCGACGGGCGCTTCATCGAGCGCCTCGGCACCTACAACCCGATGGTGGCGAAGGACCATCCGGAGCGCGTTGTGCTCAACGCCGAACGCCTCAAGCACTGGCTCGGCGTCGGCGCCCAGCCGTCCGACCGCGTCGCCCGCTTCCTCGGCCAGGCCGGCCTTGCGCCGGCGCCGACGATCCCGGAGCAGACGCGGAAGAACCAGCCGCGCAAGCGGGCGCAGGAGCGCATGAAGGCCGAGGCCGCGGCGGCAGCCGCGCCGGCCGCGGCTCCGGCGGCACCGGTCCCGGCTGCGGTACCGGCGGCACCCGAGGCAGCGGCCGCGGCGGGCGAGGGTCAGGCCGGGTAAGGGCGCGTGCCGGCCGGGCGCACGGGCAAGGTCTGCGTCGGCACCATCGTCGGCGCGCATGGAGTGAAAGGCGTGGTTCGCATCAGGAGCCATACGGAAGACCCCGCGGGCGTCGCCGCCTACGGTCCGGTGACGGACGAGGCGGGCGCGCGGCGCTTCGCGCTCACGCTGGTCGGGCAGGCGCGCGGCAACGTGCTCGCCAAGCTTCCGGGCGTCGATGACCGCGACGCGGCCGATGCGCTCAAGGGGCTCCGTCTCTACGTCGATCGCGCCGCGCTGCCCGAGCCGGCGGCGGAAGAATGGTACCGCGAAGACCTGATCGGGCTCCGCGCCGAGCGGACCGATGGCACCGCGCTCGGCACGGTCGCCGCGGTCGAAGATTTCGGCGCGGGCGACATCGTCGAGATCAGGCGCCCGGGCGCGGCTTCGCTGCTCGTGCCGTTCACGCGCGACTCCGTGCCGGTGGTCGATCTCGCGGCGGGCCGCATCGTCGTCGAGCCGCCGGAGGAGATCGGCGGGGAGGAGGACAGATGAGCGCCGTCGCCGCCGTCTGGACCGCGCGCGTGCTCACCATCTTCCCGGAGATGTTCCCGGGGCCGCTCGCCCATTCGCTTGCGGGCAAGGCGCTCGCCGACGGCGTATGGGCGCTCGAGGCGGTGGACATCCGCGGCTTCGCCGGGGACCGGCACCGCACGGTGGACGACACCCCGTTCGGCGGCGGGCCCGGCATGGTGATGCGTGCCGACGTGCTGGATGCGGCGATCGCGGGCGCGGCGCTTGCCGGCGCGCCGCTGATCTATCTCTCGCCGCGCGGGCGGCTGCTCGACCAGCCGCGCATCGAGCGCCTCGCCGCCGGGCCGGGCGCGACCTTGATCTGCGGCCGGTTCGAGGGCGTCGACGAGCGCCTGATCGTAGAGCGCGCGATCGAGGAGATCTCGCTCGGCGATTTCGTGCTGTCGGGCGGCGAGCCCGCGGCGATCGCGCTGATCGATGCCTGCGTGCGGCTGTTGCCGGGCGTCGTCGGCGATCGTGCCTCGCTCGCCGAGGAGAGCTTCCGCGAGCACCTGCTCGAATACCCCCATTACACACGGCCGCAGAGCTGGCGCGGCCGCGAGGTGCCGGAAATCCTGCTGTCCGGGCACCACGAGAAGATCCGCGCGTGGCGCCGCCGCGAGGCCGAGCGTCTGACGCGCGAGCGCAGGCCCGACCTCTGGGCCCGCTACGTCGAGGAACACCGAATGCGCGAGGACCGGTCATGAACATCATCGAACAGTTGAACGCCGATATGGCGGCGAAGCTCGACGCCGACCGCAAGATCCCGGAATTCGGCCCGGGCGACACGGTGCGCGTGTCCTTGCGCGTGGTCGAAGGCTCGCGCGAGCGCCTGCAGGCTTTCGAGGGGGTGTGCATCGGCCGCTCCGGCGCGGGCGTGAACGAGTCGTTCACGCTCCGCAAGATCTCCTACGGCGAGGGGGTGGAACGCGTCTTCCCGACCCATTCGCCGCGCATCGCCGCGATCGAGGTGGTGCGTCGCGGTCACGTGCGGCGCGCCAAGCTTTATTACCTGCGCGGCCGCACGGGCAAGAGCGCGCGCATCCTCGAGAAGATCGACCGCCGGCTCGTCGCGGAGGGCGCCGCCGAGGCGCCGGCGACCGCCAAGGAGGCGGGCGAGGAGCTGTTCGCCGATGCGCCGCCGCTTCCCGCCGAGGGCGCCGGCGCCGCGGCGGGCGAGAAGGGCGGCAAGAAGAAGAAGCAGGACAAGTAGGCGGCAACGGAGCTTGCAGATGGCGAAACCGCGCACCCTGTTCGACAAGATCTGGGACAGCCACGTCGTCGACCGCCAGGAAGACGGCACCTGCCTCATCTGGGTCGACCGCCACATCATCCACGAGATCACCAGCGCGCAGGCGTTCGACGGGCTGCGCCAGAACCGGCGCCGGGTGCGCCATGCCGAGCTGCAGCTCTGCGTGCCGGACCACAACGTGCCCACGACCAACCGGCGCCAGGGCATCGCGGATCGGGAATCGCGCATCCAGATCGACGCGCTCAAGACCAACGCGGCCGAGTTCGGCCTGCCCTACATCGACATCCTCGACGACCGCCAGGGCATCGTGCACGTGATCGGGCCGGAGCAGGGCTTCACCCAGCCCGGCCTCGTCATCGTGTGCGGCGATTCCCATACCTCGACGCACGGCGCCTTCGGCGCGCTCGCCTTCGGCATCGGCACGTCCGAGGTCGAGCACGTGCTCGCGACCCAGACCTTGATCCAGGCGTCGGCCAAGAACATGCGCGTCCACATCGACGGCGCGCTGCCGCCCGGTATCACGGCGAAGGACCTGATCCTCAAGATCATCGGCACGATCGGCACGGCGGGCGGCACCGGCCACGTCATCGAATATACCGGCAAGGCCATCGCGGACCTCTCGATGGAAGGCCGCATGACGGTGTGCAACATGTCGATCGAGGGCGGCGCGCGCGCCGGATTGGTCGCGCCCGACGAGAAGACCTACGCCTACATCAAGGGCAAGCCGCTCGCGCCCAAGGGCGGCCAGTGGGAACAGGCGCTCGCGTACTGGAAGACCTTGCCGTCCGACGAGGGCGCCACCTA
>DASWLB010000074.1:0-2050 GCA_036396315.1 Alphaproteobacteria bacterium | reverse complement strand
CTGGCCCGCGTCAAGGAATGGTCGGAAGCGGGAGGCGAGCCGTGAGCGCGCCGTCCGCCGCCGTCGCCGACGCCACACGGCGCCAGCGCCGCGCCGCCGCGCCCGACGCGACCGCCTGGGTCGGCGCTTCGGCCGGCACCGGCAAGACCAAGGTGCTGGCCGACCGGGTGCTGTCGCTGCTGCTCGACGGCGCGGCGCCCGAACGGCTCCTTTGTCTCACCTACACGCGTGCCGCTGCGGCCCACATGGCGAACCAAATCAACCTCAGGCTCGCCAAGTGGAGCTTTGCCCTGGATGACGAGTTGCGCGAGTCCCTCTTCGCACTTAGCGGCGCTGAACCCGACGCGGCGCGCCTCGATCTCGCGCGCCGGCTGTTCGCCCGCGTGCTGGAGACGCCGGGCGGGCTCAAGATCATGACCCTGCACGCGTTCTGCCAATCCCTGATCGCCCGCTTCCCGCTCGAGGCCGACATCGCGCCGCATTTCGAGGTGATGGACGAGCGCACCGCGGCCGAGGCACTCAAGGATGCGCGCGAAGCCGTGCTCGCCGCGCCCGACGAATCGCTCGCCCGCGCGGTCGCGGTCGTTTCCGGCTGGGTCAACGAGGATCAGTTCGCCGAGGTGCTGAAGCAGCTTGCGCGCGACCGCGGGCGCTTTGCACGGCTCGTCGAGGAGGCGGGCGGCGCCGACGGGCTCGCGCGCCGCCAGCGCGACATCGTCGGCGTCGGGGCGGACGAAACGGAAGCGACCGTGATCGCCGCCGCATGCGACGACGCGGCGTTCGACGGCGCGGCGTTGCGCCGCGCCGCTGCGGCGCTCGCCAAGGGAACCAAGACGGATGCGGCGCGCGCCGCCAAGCTCGCCGCCTGGCTCGCCGATCCCGGGAGCCGCGCGGCGTCGTTCGATATCTACCTTTCGGCGTTCCTGACCAAGGACGAACTGATTTTCAAGACTCTCGCCAACAAGGATGTGACGACGGCGGAGCCCTGGGTGCCCGACGTGCTGCGCGCGGAAGCGGAGCGCGTGCTCGTCGTGCTCGAGCGCCGCAAGGCGGTCCTGGTCGCCGAGGCGAGCGCGGCGCTGGTGCGTTTCGGCGCGGCGCTGATCGACGCCTACGCCGCGCACAAGCGGGCGCACGCCGTGCTCGACTACGAGGACCTGGTGCTCGCCGCGCGCGAGCTGCTCGAACGGTCCGGCGGGGCGGCGTGGGTGCTGTACAAGCTCGACGGCGGAATCGACCACGTGCTGATCGACGAGGCGCAGGACACCTCGCCCGACCAGTGGGCGGTGGTCGAGGCGCTGGCCGCGGAGTTCTACGCGGGCGCGGGCGCACACACGGCGGCGCGCACCGTGTTCGCCGTGGGCGACGCCAAGCAGTCGATTTTCTCCTTCCAGGGCGCCGATCCCGATTCCTTCGAGCGGATGCGGGCGCATTTCCGCTCGAGCGCCCGGGACGCGGCGCAACGGTGGGAAGAGGTCGAGCTCGACGTCTCGTTCCGCTCCGCCGATGCGGTGCTGGTCGCCGTCGATGCCGTATTCGCCCAGGATGCGGCGAAGGACGGCGTCGTCGCGCCGGGCCAGGCGCTCCGCCACCGCGCCGCGCGCGAGGGCCAGGCAGGGCTGGTCGAGCTGTGGTCGCCGGTCGTGCCGGACGAGAAGGACGAGGACGCACCCTGGGCGCCGCCGCTCGAATACCGCCACGAGAAGACGCCAGAGGTGCGGCTCGCGCGCGCGATCGCGCGGCGCATCAAAGGCTGGATCGCCGCGGGCGAGATGCTCGCCAGCAAGAACCGGCCGATCCGGGCCGGCGACGTCATGGTGCTGGTGTCGCGCCGCACCGCGTTCGTCGATGCGCTGGTGCGCTCCTTGAAGGCGCTGTCGGTTCCGGTCGCGGGCGTCGACCGCATGGTGCTATCGGCCCAGGCGGCGATCGAGGATTTGGCGGCGCTCGGCCGGTTCCTGCTGCTGCCCGAGGACGATCTCACGCTCGCCGCCGTGCTCAAGGGCCCGCTCTACGGGTACGACGACGACGCGCTGTTCGCGCTCGCCCA
>DASWLB010000073.1:0-2701 GCA_036396315.1 Alphaproteobacteria bacterium | reverse complement strand
CAGCTCGGGCAGGAGGTCCGACGGCTTCGCCATGTGGAACGCGCCCGAGGCGATGAACAGGATGTGGTCGGTCTTGACCTGGCCGTGCTTGGTCGCGACCACCGTGCCCTCGATCAGCGGCAACAGGTCGCGCTGCACGCCCTCGCGGCTCACGTCGGCGCCGACGCGCTCCGAGCGCGCGGTGATCTTGTCGATCTCGTCGAGGAACACGATGCCGTTCTGTTCGACCGAATGGATCGCCTGGCGCACCATCTTGTCCTGGTCCAGGAGCTTGTCGGATTCCTCATTGACCAGCGCGTCGTGCGATTCGGACACCTTCATGCGCCGCTTGGCGGTGCGCCCGCCGAACGCCTTGCCGAAAATGTCGCCCAAATTGAGCACGCCCATCTGCGCGCCCGGCATGCCCGGGATGTCGAAGGTGGGCAGCCCGGCGCCGCCGGATTCCTGAACCTCGATCTCGATCTCCTTGTCGTCGAGCTGGCCGTCGCGCAGCATCTGGCGGAACTTGCGCCGCGTGTCGGGCGAGGCGGTCGTGCCCACGAGCGCATCGAGCACGCGTTCCTCGGCGTTCTGCTCGGCGCGCGCGGTGACGTCTTTGCGCAGGCGCTCGCGCGTCTGGGTGATGGCGATCTCGACCAGGTCGCGCACGATCTGCTCGACGTCGCGCCCGACATAGCCGACCTCGGTGAACTTGGTCGCCTCCACCTTGAGGAACGGCGCCTGGGCGAGGCGGGCGAGGCGCCGCGCGATCTCGGTCTTGCCCACGCCCGTCGGGCCGATCATCAGGATGTTCTTGGGCAGCACCTCTTCCCTCAGCCCGTTGTCGAGCTGCAGCCGGCGCCAGCGGTTGCGCAGCGCGATCGCTACCGCGCGCTTCGCGTCGTGCTGGCCGACGATGTAGCGGTCGAGCTCGGAAACGATTTCGCGGGGGGAAAAGCTGGTCACGGGATCACAGGCTTTCGAGGACGACGTTGGTGTTGGTATAGACGCAGATGTCGGCCGCGATTGCCATCGCCTTGCGCGCGATCGCCTCGGCGTCCATCCCGTCCACCCCGATCAGCGCGCGGGCGGCGGCGAGCGCGTAGGGTCCGCCCGAGCCGATGCCGATCAGCCCGTCCTCCGGCTCGAGCACGTCGCCGTTACCGGTCAGCACCAGCGAGACGTTCTTGTCGGCGACGGCGAGCATGGCTTCCAGCCGGCGCAGATACCGGTCGGTGCGCCAGTCCTTGGCGAGCTCGACGCAGGCGCGCGACAGCTGCATCGGATACTGCTCGAGCTTGGCCTCGAGTCGCTCGAACAGGGTCAGCGCATCGGCGGTCGCCCCGGCGAAGCCCGCGATCACCTTGCCGTCGCCGAGCGGGCGCACCTTGCGCGCGTTCGACTTCATCACCGTCTGGCCGAAGCTGACTTGTCCGTCGCCCGCGACCACCACCTTGCCCGCCTTGCGGACGGACAGGATGGTCGTGCCGTGCCAAATAATGTCTGGGTTCTGTGTCATGCGGCTCCGGTCGGGGCCCCCCAAATGTGGCACCTCCCCCGGCCGGGTCAAGGCCGGGGTTGGCGCGGCCGGGCGGCGATGGCACAGTGCCGGTGCCGAATCCGTGGGGAGAGAAGGATGGCGGCCGGATTCCGCGCGATGGCGGCCTGCCTGGGGGCGCTCTTGGTCATGGCCGCCTGGGGCGGCGTAGCGGCGCAACAGCCGGGCCAGCCCGCGGCACAGGGCTGCCTCGCCGCGGGCACGTGCGGCAAGAAGGGCACGACGCCCGCCGAGGTGGCGCGCGATTACTGGCAGAACTGGGTGTGCACCGAGTGCCACACCGGGCCGGCCGCCGGTGTCGCGCCGAGCCCGCAGGAGCGGGCGCTGATCGCCATCCCGTCGCGGTTCTGGGACATGCACGCCGACGCCGCGCGCGACGGCGAGACGCGCGCCCGGCTCAACCGCCATCGCGCCATCAAGGACGCGCGGGCGCTCGGCCCCGAATTCCGGCGGCTTATCGCGGATCAGCCGCGACGCCGCTAGACGGCGGGCTCGACAACCAGCACGAAGCGGAACGGCGATTCCGGCATCCCGGCGACGATCTGGTTCGCGCCCGCGACCAGCAGCACGATCGCGTCCTCCTGCTCGGTGCCGCGGATCGGCGTGCCGTTGACGATGGTGCCGTGGTGGCTGCCGAGGTCACGCACCGCGAGCCCGTCGGGCGCGAGCTCGATCGCGAAGTGCTGGCGCGACACGATGTAGGGCCGCTCGTCTTCGAGCGCGAGGTCGAGCGGCGCGCCGTCGGCGTGCCGCCCGACGCGGAACGGCAGGTTGGCGATGCGCGCCCCGTCGGCGCCGATCAGCGCCGTCATTTCGGGCGTCGCGGCCAGCAGGCGGAGCGAGGCGAACTGCACGATGCCGCGCGGCGCGGCGGGGGGCTCGGGCGCGGCCGGCGCGACCGCGGCCAGCCGGTCGAAGGCGCGCGCCAGCGTCGCGCCCGCCGCCTCGGGGTCGGCGGCGAGCGCGGCCAGCACGTCCTCGAGCCCGGCCGCGGTGAGCGTCACCGCGCCCTCGGCCTCCGCCGTCTCGGCCCGGCGCGCGCCCGACAGAAGCTCGACGTCGCCGAAGATCTCGCCGGGTCCGAGCGCCGTGGCGCGCCGGTTGCGCATCGCGCCCTCGCGCGAGAGGCGCACCTTGCCGCTCTCGATCCGGTAGGCGGCGTCG
>DASWLB010000072.1:0-5422 GCA_036396315.1 Alphaproteobacteria bacterium | reverse complement strand
GCCATGTCGGTGAGCAAAGCCTGACGGTTTTCATCGAAGGCCTCGAACGCGTGGCGGGAGACGACAAACATCATTACGGAATTCCTCACGGGTTCGATGTGGGAGTCCTCGAAGCGTGCGATCATATCGCTGCCGTCCTCGATCACGGGATCGCATGCCTCACATTCACATCCCACGACCGATCCGCGACACGAACTGTGCAAGTCTCTTCAGCCATCAGGGAGCGCATCCGTACCTTACTGCGCAGCCCCGTGATTGCAGGCCGTACATCGCGAACAGGACGCCTCGAAGTCCTCGATGGGCATAGGGCACTGAAAGGCAAACTTTGGGCGCCCGACGGAATACAGTGGAATTGTAACTTCAAGGATGAGCACCGCGATGTGCTGGCTGAAATCTGGCTCAAGACCGTAACAGTCATTGGCACGGCACGCCCTACGGGTGGCCAAAGAGGTGAGTTCGATGTTGAGGCGATCCTGCTCGCCGAGCAGGAAGCTCTACCTGAACGTGCCGAGGAGAGTTCTTTCTGGAGCGACACTTCACTCGAGGAGCTTGGAGAGCGGCAATTGGTCGGCGCTGTCCAAGACCTGAACCAGCTTACGGCGCTCTGGCCCGAGGACGAACCATTCGAAGACGCACTCGGCGAGCTACTTGCGGACCGGGACGTTCGGCGCCGTTTTGTTCGTCAGGATGGCGCGTGACGGATGGCAGTCGTTCTCCTCGACACGTCCGTCGCGAGCATGTTCCTTCCGGAACGCCGCGTTCGCGCTGAACGATCGCTTTATGAGCCGCATCTGAGCGGCAACACGCTGGCCTTGTGCTTCCAGTCCGCTGCCGAGCTTTGGAAACTCGCGGAGAAAAACGGCTGGTCGCAGAGGCGCTGCGACGCCCTCGATGCCTTCATCCGGCGATTTCTCGTCATTCCCTATGACTACGGGCTCACTCGCGTTTGGGCGCGCGTCACCGCAAGTGAGGAACGTGCGGGTCGGCCATTCGAGACGGCAGATGCATGGATCGCCGCGACCGCGGTGCACCGGGAACTTCCTCTCTATGCACACGACAGCGATTTTCTTGGTCGCTCAATTGCGGGACTGAACGTTGTCTCATTCATGACGCGCTAACGATAGATTCTCAACTTGAGTCGAAGGACGGCATGCGGCGCTAGCCCGCCGTCGCGATCTTTGCGTCCGCGAACTTGCCGGCGCGGACCAGCGCCTTGAAGCTCTTCTCGATCTGCGGGCCGGCGGCCACCGCGGCGCCGCCGATCGCAAGCTCGAGCCGCTTGCCTTGCACGCGCAGCTGGGCGCGGTCGAGGATGCGGGGCGATCCGCCGGACACCGCGTAGGCGAGTCGGAGCGCCGCGCCGAGCACGGCGGCGCGCTCCTGCTCGTCGTCGTCGAGCAGCGCGAGCGCGAGCATACGCGGCGCCTTGCCGATCTTGCCGCCGCAGCGCACGTAGAGCGCGGCGGCGAGCGCGGCGCGATCCTCGTGCGCGAGCGCGAGGAACGGGAAATGCATGATGCGCGAGAACACCTGGTCCGCGCGGTAGTCCGGGTGCTCGCGCCAGCCGATGTTGGACAGGATGCACGCGACGCGCCGGAGCCGCGCGGACGCCGCGTCCTCGCCGGGGAACAGGGGGCGGGTCCAGGCCTCGAGCCGCTCCCATAGCCCGGAGTCGCGGAACGCGCGTCCGCCCATCGCTTCGGCGGCGGCGACCAGCGGGTCCTTGTCGCGCTCGGCGCGGTCGAGCCGGTCGTAGAGGTAGCCCTCGCGCAGCCCGGTCGCCGAGAACACGACGCGCGCGGGCTTGGCGCGCGCCAGGATCTCGTCGAGCACGGCGGCGCCGTAGGGCAAGGTTTCGAGGCGGCGCTCGGCGATGCCCTCGACGCGGGCGAGCTGGTCCTTGCCCATGCCGCGCGCGCGCGAGGCGAGATGGGCCGCCTCCTTCCGCCCGAGGGTGTAGCCGTGCACGATGTGCACCGGATAGCCGATCTCGTTCATGTGGAGCTGGGCGAGCGCGCGCCACGCGCCGCCGATGGCGTAGAAGTCGCGGTCTCGCAACCGGTCGAGCCAGGCGACGCGCTTGAGCTGGCCGGCGATCTCCGCCGCCGCCTCGGACGCGGACGCGCGGCCCACCTCGGCGAGCCGAAGCGAACCCACCGGCAGCGACGCGAAGTCGCCGACCCGCCCGCGCGGCAGGTCGACGAGCTCGAGGCTGCCGCCGCCGAGATCGGCCGTCACCCCGTCGGCGCCGGGAAACCCGTAGAGCACGCCGGCGGCCGACAGCTTCGCTTCCTCGGCACCCGACAAGACGAGCACGACCGACTTGAACCGCTCGCGGATGCGGGCGACCAGCTCGGGCCCGTTCGCCGCCTCGCGCACCGCCGCGGTCGCCAGCACCGTGACCTCGCCCGCCCCGAGGGATTTGGCGAGAAGGTGGAAGCGCTCGAGCGACGCCATGAGGGGCGGGATCGCCGCGTCGTCGAGCCGGCCCGAGCCCGCGAGCCCGCGTCCGAGCGCGCAGAACACGCGCTCGTTGAGGAGCGCCGAGGCGAAGCGCGCGACCCGCTCGAACACGACGAGCCGGACCGTGTTCGAGCCGAGGTCGACGATGGCGAAGGGCACGCCCAACGCCATCGACCGCCGCTTCTTGATGCTAAGGGATACGACCGCCGAGGAAGAACTCATGCGCCGAGAAGCCGTCCGCCGGACAAGGGACGCGATGGTACGATCCGTCGGGGCCAAGAATCCAGCTTTGACGAACGTCGTCGAGGTTGGCCGGCAGGATGCGTTCGAGCACCTCGGCGCGCGCCGCCGGAGACTCGACCGGAACCAGAATCTCTATGCGGCGGTCGAAGTTACGGGGCATCCAGTCGGCCGAGGAGATGAACACCTTGGCCGAATCGGACGGCAGCCCGCCGCCCGCCCCGACGCAGACGATTCGGCTGTGCTCGAGGAATCGCCCGACGATGCTCTTCACCCGGATGCGCTCCGACAGGCCGGGGATGCCGGGGCGGAGGCAGCAGATGCCGCGCACGACGAGGTCGATCTCGACGCCCTCCCGCGAGGCGCGGTAGAGCGCGTCGATGATCTCGGCATCGACCAGCGAGTTGAGCTTGGCCCACACCGCGCCCTTGCGGCCGGCTCGGGCGTGCGCGACCTCCTCCTCGAGCAGCTCGATCAGGGTGCGGCGCATGTCGAGCGGCGAGACCGCGAGCTTCGCCAGCCGCTCCGGGCTCGCGTAGCCGGTCATGTAGTTGAACAGGTGCGCCGCGTCGCGCCCGAACTCCGGGTCGCAGGTGAACAGCGACAGGTCGGTGTACACGCGTGCCGTGATCGGGTGGTAGTTGCCGGTGCCGAAATGGACGTAGGAGCGCAGGTCCTTGTTCTCGCGCCGCACCACGAGCGTCACCTTGGCGTGGGTCTTGAACTCGGCGAAGCCGTAGATGACGTGGATGCCGGCGCGCTCCATGTCCTGCGCCCAGCGCATGTTGCGCTCCTCGTCGAACCGCGCCTTGATCTCGACCAGCGCGGTCACCGACTTGCCGGCGTTCGCCGCCTCGCACAGGGCGGCGACGACGGGCGAGGAATCGCTCGTGCGGTAAAGCGTCTGCTTGATGGCGACGACGGCGGGATCGCGCGCCGCCTCCTGCACGAACCGCACCACGATGTCGAAGCTTTCGTAGGGGTGGTGGGCCAGGATGTCGCCCTGGCGCACGGCCGCGAAGACGTCGTTGCCCGCGTCGCGGAACGGCTTCGGCACGCGCGGCTCGAACGGCGCGAACTGGAGGTCGGGACGCTCGGCGACGATCAGCTCGCGGGTATCGGCGAGCCCGATCAGCCCGTCGATCTCCAACAGGTCGTCGGGCTGCCCGCCGAGCTTCTGGAGCACGAAGTTGCGCAGCTCGCCCGGCATGTCGGCGTCGATGGTGACGCGGATCACGCTGCCGTGGCGCCGGCGCTGCAGCGCGCTCGAGAACATGTGGACCAGGTCCTCGGCCTCTTCCTCGATCTCGATGTCGGAATCGCGCAGGACGCGGAAATAGCCGACCGAGGTCACGTCGAAGCCGGGGAACAGCTCGCCCAGATGGATGTGGATGATGTGCTCGCGCAGCATGAACCGGCAGCCATTGCCCGGCATGCGGATGAAGCGCGGCACGTGGCTCGGCAGCGGCACGAGACCGGTCAGGATGCCGCCGTCGCTCTTGCGGTAGAGCCGGAGCGCCATCGAGTAGCCGAGGTTGGGGATGAACGGGAACGGGTGCAGCGGGTCGATCGCGATCGGGGTGAGCACGGGGAAGAGCTGCGCGTTGAAGAACTCGCCGGCCCAGGCCCGGTCGTCCGGCGCGAGCTCGTCGAGCTCGGCGACGACGATCCCCTCTTCCCTGAGCTTGTCGCGCAGCACGTGCCAGTGGCGCTGCTGGTTGGCCATGAGCGCGCCGGCGCGCTCGATCACCGCCTCGATCTGCTGGGCGGGCGTGAGCCCGTCGTCGCCCGGCGCCTCGAGCCCGACGCGGCGCTGGCCCTTGAGGCCGGCGACCCGCACCATGAAGAACTCGTTCAGGTTGGAGGCGGAGATCGACAGGAAGCGCACGCGCTCGAGCAGCGGGTGGCGCGGATTGCCCGCCTCCTCGAGCACGCGCTCGTTGAAGGCGAGCCAGGACAGCTCGCGATTGATGAAGCGTTGCGGTGAGCGCGGATCGATGCGCGGCGCATCGTCCGCGGCGTACGCCGAACCACCAGCCGCACCCAAAGCCTCGGCGCGGTCGACCTGCCTGCCCATGCTTGTCATTCTTCTACAGTCTGGCGCTCGCAGCGCACCATTGTCATGTGACAATCGCGTTACGTTTCTGTTGCATGTCGCGGTCGCAGTTGCGGGGCGCGGCGCGACCTCTTACGCTCGCCCGATGCGGCGCAGTCTCCTCCTCCTCCGGCATGCCAAGGCGAAGCGGCCGACGCCCGATCTCGAGGATTTCGACCGCGCGCTCAACGGGCGCGGCCGCGACTCGGCCCGCCTCGTCGGCAAGCTGTTGCGGACGGAACGGCTCGTGCCGGACTTGGTACTCTGCTCCCCCGCGCGCCGCACGCGCGAAACCTGGGAGCTTGTGGAAAACTCGCTCGGCAAGAAGGCGCCGGCGGCGTACGACGGGGCGCTCTACCTCGCGAACCCGACGACGATCCTCAAGATCGTGCGCCGGCAGGCCGACGCGGTGCGCCGTCTGATGGTTGTCGGCCACAATCCGGGGCTCGAGCGCCTCGCGCTCGCACTCGCCGGCGAGGCGGCGGAAGACGACATCGCCCGCATGCACGCCAAGTTCCCGACCGCGGCGCTCGCCGCGATCTCGTTCGAAGCCCGGCGCTGGCGCGACATCGACCCCGGCACCGGCCGGCTCGAGCGCTACCTCGTGCCGGGCGACCTGGCCGA
>DASWLB010000071.1:0-7961 GCA_036396315.1 Alphaproteobacteria bacterium | reverse complement strand
CGCATGCGCTCGGCCGCGTCGGTCAGGAGCTTGCGGCCTTCCGCGTCGGGCGCGGCGATCTCCTCCAAGAGCGTGCCGTCGGCCTCGGCGTTCGAGCGCGGGCCGTTCTCGATCTGCTCGTAGCGCGCGCGCTGGCGGGCCCGCGCCTGGGCGACACGCGAAGCGACCGCCGCGCTGCCTTCCGCGGGCGGCGGCAGGGTGAGGTCGGACGGGCTCACCGCCGGCACCTCGACGTGCAGGTCGATGCGGTCGAACAGCGGCCCCGAGATCTTCGACTGGTAGTCCTGCGCGCAGCGCGGCGCGCGCGAACAGGCGAGTGCCGCGTCGTCCAAATATCCGCACTTGCACGGGTTCATCGCGGCGACGAGCTGGAAGCGCGCCGGGTAGGAAAGGTGCGCGTTGGCGCGCGCGACGACGGCGCGGCCGGACTCGATCGGCTGGCGCAGCGATTCGAGCGCGGGCCGCTGGAACTCCGGCAGTTCGTCCAGGAACAGGACGCCGAGATGGGCGAGCGACACCTCGCCCGGGCGCACGCGCAAGCCGCCGCCGATCAGCGCCGCGAGCGAGGCGGAATGGTGCGGCGCGCGGAACGGGCGGCGGCGCATCAGCCGCCCGCCGTCGAGCTCGCCCGCCACCGAATGGATCATCGACACTTCGAGCGCCTCGGCCGGCTCGAGCGGCGGCAGGAGGCCGGGAAGGCGCTGGGCGAGCATCGACTTCCCGGCGCCGGGCGGCCCGATGAAAAGCAGGTTGTGCGCGCCGGCCGCCGCCACCTCGAGCGCGCGCTTCGCGGTCTCCTGGCCCTTGATGTCGCGGAGATCGGGAATGACGCCCGTATCCTCGGCGATCAGCGGCTCGGGCGGGGTCAGCACCTGGGTGCCGCGCACGTGGTTGACCAGCGCGAGGAGCGAGGCGGGCGCGAGCACCTCGATGCCGGCGGCCCACGCCGCCTCGCCGCCCGTCGCCGCCGGGCAGATCATGCCGCGCCCCGCCGCCGCGGCGCCGATCGCCGCCGGCAGGACGCCCGCGACCGGCGCGATCGCACCGTCGAGCGACAGCTCGCCCAGCACGGTGTAGCCCTCGACCGCATCGGCCGGCAGCACGCCCATCGCGATCAACAGCCCGACCGCGATCGGCAGGTCGTAGTGGCTGCCCTCCTTGGCGACGTCGGCCGGCGCCAGATTGACGGTGATGTGCCGATAGGGCAGCGACAGCCCGATCGAGGCGAGCGCGGCGCGCACCCGCTCGCGCGATTCGCCGACCGCCTTGTCGGCGAGCCCGACGATCGAGAAACCCGAGAACCCGCCCGCGATCTGCACCTGGACGTCGATGTCGAGCACCTCGATGCCGTGGAACGCGACGGTGGCCACGCGCGCGACCGATCGCCCGGCCTCGCCCGGCTGCACCCCGCCCCGCCGCCCGCGCGTATCCGCCATCCCATCCATGATCCCGCCCCAGCTCGCGCCGGTCCAGGCGCCGGCGTATGTGTTCCTTGTTTGTTCTTATCATCGCCGGGCCCGCGCGGGAAGCCCTTTTTACGGTCCCCCGGTGCTGGTTGAATGCGGGGGGAACTGGCGCGGGAGGCGAGGCATGAAGCGCAGCACGGACCGAATCCTCACGACCCACACGGGCTCGCTGCCGCGTCCCGACGGCCTCGTCGAGCTGTTCCGGGTGCAAGAAGGGGGCGGTGCGATCGACCGGGCGGCGTTCGCAGGCCAGGTGCGCGCGGCGGTCGCCGACGTGGTGCACCGCCAGCGCGCCGCCGGAATCGACGTCGTCAACGACGGCGAACAGGGCAAGCCCGACTACTCGACCTACATCAAGGACCGTCTGACCGGCTTCGAGGGCGAGCGCACGCCGGCGACCGTCTCGCGCGAGGCGCGTCAATTCCCCGAGCTCTACGCCAAGGGCATGCCGATCGCGAACCTGTTCGTCACCCGACCGATGTGCGTCGGGCCCATCGCGTGGAAGGATTTCGCCGCGGTCGAGCGCGACATCGCCAATCTCAAGGCGGCGGTTGCGGGCGCCGGAGCGGACGAGGCGTTCATGACCGCGGTCTCGCCCGGCCAGGCGGCGCGCTTCCTCGGCAACCGCCATTACCGCACGCACGAGGAGTATCTGCACGCGCTCGCAGCGGTGCTGAAGGACGAATACGACGCGATTCACCAGGCGGGCTTCGTTCTGCAGCTCGACTGCCCCGACCTCGCCTCGGGCTGGAACAGCCAGTTCACCGAGCTCACGGTCGCCGAGTTCCGCAAGATCGTCGCGCTTCACCTCGAGGTGCTGGACGCGGCGACGCGCGACATCCCGCCCGAGCAGATCCGGCTCCATCTGTGCTGGGGCAACTACGCGGGGCCGCACACCTGCGACATCCCGCTCAAGGACATCATCGACCTCGTGCTGAAATCGCGGCCCGCGGCGATTTCGTTCGAGGGCGCGAATCCGCGCCACGAGCACGAGTGGCGCCTGTTCGAGGAGATGCGCCTGCCCGACGGCAAGCTGCTGATGCCCGGCGTGCTCGACTCGACGTGCAACTTCGTCGAGCATCCCGAGCTGGTGGCCGAACGCATCTGCCGCTATGCGGCGGTTGCCGGGCGCGAGAACGTGATCGCCGGAACCGATTGCGGCTTCGCCACCTTCGTCGGCCGCGACGGCGTCCACCCGACGGTGGTGTGGGCCAAGCTCGCCGCGATGGCCGAGGGCGCGCGGCTCGCCTCGATGCGGTTGTGGCGCTGATGACGGGCTAGATCGTGTTGGTCGCGTGCAGGATGTCGATCGTGCCCTCGACGATCATCTTGATCGCGATGTAGAGGATGATCGCGAGCCCGACATAGGCGATCCAGCGGTGGCGATCGAGCAGCCGCGCGATGAGGGTCGCGGCGAGCCCCATCAGCGCGACCGAAAGCGTGAGCCCGATCACCAGCACCCAGACATGGTCCATCGCGGCGCCGGCGACGGCGAGCACGTTGTCGAGCGACATCGAGACGTCGGCGATGACGACCTGCATCACCGCCTCGCGGAACGACTTGCGCGGCTTCCCGCGCCCGGCCGCCTCCGGGGCAGGCTCGAGCGGCAGGCGCTCGACTTCGGGCTCCGCCAGCTCCCAGGCCTGCTTGCCCGGGCGCAGCTCGCGCCACATGCGCCAGCACACCCAGAGCAGGAGGATGCCGCCCGCCAGCAGGAGGCCGATGATCGCGAGAAGCTGCGTCGTGATCACCGACAGCACGATGCGCAGCGCGGCGGCCGCCATGATGCCCCAGAAGATCACCTTGCGGCGTTCCCTGGCCGGCAGGCCCGCGGCCGCCATGCCGACGACGATCGCGTTGTCGCCGGCGAGCACGATGTCGATCAAGATGACGGAGATGAGCGCGGTCAGCGCGGACGCGTCGATCCATCCGCCGGACAGATGCTCGGACAAGAACGCTTCCATCGGCGGGTCGTCCTGGCCTTATGACGCGGGGGGAGTCGTTGCGCGGGCGCCCTTCATATCGTGCCGCGGCGCGGGTACGCAATGGGTCCGCGCAGGGCGCCGAACCTTCTGTTCACACCGACCGGTAGGCGCGGGTCTCGCGGTGGCGGCGCTCGATCGCGTCCCACAGCAGGGCCGCGATCTTGACCCCGTCCAGCCGGTCGATCTCCTGGATGCCGGTCGGCGAAGTGACGTTGATCTCGGTGAGATAATCGCCGAGCACGTCGATGCCGACGAAGACGAGGCCGCGTTCCTTGAGGGCGGGCCCGATCAGTTCGCAGATCTCGCGGTCGCGCGCCGACAGCGTCGTCTTCGCCGGCCTGCCGCCGGCGTGGAAGTTGGCGCGCGCCTCGCCCTCGGCCGGCAGGCGCAGGACGGCGCCGGCCGGCTCGCCGTCGACCAGGATGATGCGCTTGTCGCCGCGGCGCACCTCGGGCACGTAGCGCTGGACGATCACCGGCTCGCGGTAGAGCTGAGTGAACAGCTCGAGCATGGCGTTCAGGTTCTCGTCCTCCGGCCGCAAGTGGAACACGCCGGCGCCGCCGTTGCCGTACAGCGGCTTCAGGATGATGTCCCCGTGTTCGCGGCGGAACTCGGCAATGCGCGCGCGGTCCGACGTGATCAAGGTCGGCGGCATCAGGTCGGCGAAATGCGTGACGAACAACTTTTCCGGCGCGTTGCGCACCTCGGCCGGGTCGTTGACCACGAGCGTCGAGGGATGGATGTGCTCGAGGAGATGCGTCGCCGTGATGTAGGCCATGTCGAACGGCGGGTCCTGGCGCATCAGGACCACGTCCATCGTCGCGAGATCGATGTCTTCGGGCGCACCCAGGGTGAAATGGTTGCCGAGGACTCGCCTGACCTCGAGCCGCCTCGCGTTCGCGTGCAGCCGACCGTGCGCGAAGGCGAGCGCCTGCGGCAGGTAATGGTAGAGAAGGTGCCCGCGCGCCTGCGCCTCGAGCGCGAGGGCGAACGTCGAATCCGCGTCGATGTTGACCCCTTCGATGGGATCCATCTGGATCGCGACCGCGAGGCTCATGGGCCTCCCTTCGTTTCTTCAGTTGAGACGGCGCCTGAGGCCGGCGAGCAGGGTTTCGGCCTCGCGGCGCGCCGCGGCGGAACCGGCCCGCGCGACGAACGCCTCGAGCGATTCGATCGCCGCGCGGAAATTGCCGAGCCGCACCTGATAGGCGCCGCGCTCGAACCACAGCCGTCCTTCCTCGGGCGCGAGCAGGAGCTGCGCGTTGAGCGAGGCGACCGCCTCGTCGAGCCGGCCGGCGCGCGCAAGCCGCGCGGTGACGTTGCTCTGCAGCCGGAGCAGCACCTGCCGGTTGCCGACCGGCTCGTATAGGCGGGACGAAAGCTCCGCGTCGGCGCCGGACGTCGCCTTGAGAAGGTCGCGCAGGTCCGAGGCCTCGCACACGCGCCCGCCGTGGAACGGATCGACGATGGCGCGCCGGGCGCCGTCGTCGATGCGCACCAGGAAGTGCCCGGGGAAGTTGAGCCCGGCGATGCGCCAGCCCTGGGCGCGCGCCGCGTGCATGTAGATCACCCCGAGTGCCACGGGCAGGCCCTTCCTGCGGTCGATCACGCGGATCAGGTTCGCGTTCTCGAGGTCGTCGTAGGTTTCGCCGTCGCCGCGATAGCCGTGGTCGGCGAACAGGACGCGGTTGATGGCCGCGATCCGGCCGGCCACCCCGGCGCGGGACTCGCGGGCGGCCTCGCCCACGTCGTGCGCCAACGCGGCGAGATGGGCGCGGTACGCAGCGAGCGCCGCGGTCGGGCGCGCCAATACCGCGAAGGCGAGCGCACCCTCGGCGATGTCGACCGCCTCGTCGGGCAGCTGGGCGAGCGCCTTGAGCTTCTCCTCGGCGGAGGCGCGCGCACTCACGACGGCTTGCGCCTCTGGTCGTCCTTCAAGATCACGTGGTTCACCACCTTCTTCACGTAGGGCAAGGCCCGCGCATAGTTGTTGACGCGCTCGCGCTCCTCCAGGTCCTGGGCGATCCCCAACAGATAGATCACCTGGTCGACCGTCGTGACCGCGTAGTTGATCGACAGCACGTGCTTGTCGAGCAGGAGCTTCGACTTGAGCTCCGTCGAGATCTGAACGTCGCGGGCATAATTGCCGATGTCGCCCGCGCTCGTCACCTTGATCTCGTCGATCACCTCCTTCACGCTTTCGGCGCGCCAGGCGAGGCGCACGGCCTCTTCGTGCTGCTCGGTCTTGTCCACCTTGCCGGTCAGCAGCACCCGGCCCTCCATCACGTTGAGGCCGAGCTTGCGCCACATCTCGATGTCGCGGTCCATCCACAGCGCGTTGATGGTGGCGCGGATCTTGGTGTCGGTCGCGGCGCCGCCGACGCCGCGCTCCTCCGCCGCGGCGACGCCGACCGTCGCGCCGGCGCCGACGGCCGCGGTCACGCAGCCTGCGAGCAGGATCGCTGCCGCCGCAAGCGCGGCGAGCGGTGCCAGGGATACGCGTGTCATGCCCTCGCTCCCCAGGTCGATCGTTGCGATCAGCCCTCCCCCGGGTGCCGCCATTGTGCCGAACGGGCTCATTCCCGCCAAGCGTCGAGGATGTGGCGCGGCGGGCGCCAGCCCGCGACCAGCATGACGTCGAACCGGAACTCGTGGTCGGCGAGATCGGGGTGGCGCGCAATATAGGCCTTGGCCGCGGCGAGAATGCGGCGGCGCTGGCGCGGCGTGATCGAATCGGCGGCGCTCGCCTCGCTGTCTCGCGCCTTCACCTCGACGAAGGCGACGATGCCCCTGCGCCGGGCGACGATGTCGACCTCGCCGCCGTGCGTGCGGAAGCGGCGGGCGAGGATGCGATAGCCCTTGAGGCGCAGCCGGAGCGCGCAGCGCGCCTCGGCAAGCCGCCCGCGCGATTCGGCGGCGCGACGCGTGGCCAGGCTCACGGGTCCGGACCCCCGCCCGTGCGTCGCAGGGCAAGCGCGCGGGCATAGACTTTGCCCCGCGCCGCGCCGGTCTCTGCCGCGACGTGCGCCGCCGCATCGCGCAGGCTCATCGTCGCAAGCGCCGCGCGCAGCGCCCCATCCAGCGCATCGGCTTCGGGCGCGGGCGCCGCAAGTGGCGGGCCGACGACGACCACGATCTCGCCCTTGGGCGTCGCCGCCGCCGCGTAGTGCGCCGCAAGTTCGGAAAGCGTGCCGCGCCGCACCTCCTCGTAGAGCTTGGTGAGTTCGCGCGCGACCGCCGCGTCGCGGTCGCCCAGCACGTCCGCCATCGCGGCGAGCGAGGCAGCGAGCCGATGCGGCGACTCGAGCATCACCAGGGTCGCCGGGACTCGGGCAAGCTCGGCGAGCGTGCCGCGCCGCGCCGCGTCGCGGGAAGGCAGGAATCCCGCGAACAGGAACCGGTCGGTCGGAAGCCCCGACACGACGAGCGCGGCGAGCGCGGCCGACGGCCCCGGCAACGCCGTGACCGGGATACCCTTCGCGATGCACTCCCGCACCAGGCGATAGCCCGGGTCGGAGACGAGCGGCGTGCCCGCGTCGGAGACGAGCGCGACCGCCGCGCCCTCCTCGAGCCGCGCGATCAGGCGCGGGCGCACGCGCTCCGCGTTGTGTTCGTGATAGGGCGTGAGTTGTGCTGAAATCCCGTGCATTTTCAATAGCTTGCCGGTGACGCGGGTATCCTCGCAGGCGATCACGTCGACGGCGCCGAGCACCTCGCGCGCGCGCAGCGTGATGTCGGCCGCATTGCCGATCGGCGTCGCCGTGACGTAAAGCCCCGGTGCCGGCGCGCTCGCGGCACGTTTACTTGCCCCCAAGCCGCCGATAGGTTCAATGGCTCCTGAGGAGTCGGAGTGGGAGAGGGCGTGTGCGCTCGCGCGCGGGTCACTTGCGGATGACCGCTTTCCGGTGGGCCGCCGCGACATTGCCGCTCGCCCTCGTGCTCGTGGTTGGCGCCTGTTCGGGTGCGAGGGTAACGGACCCGCAAGCGGCGAGGCAAGCGGCCGACGGTCCCGCGCGCGCGGTGCCGCCGCCGCCCTCGCCGACCCGCGTACCGCTGCCGCCGGAGGGCGCACCGGGGGAGACGACTGCGCCCGGTGCGCCGTTCCAAGGCCGCGAGACGTTGGCGCCGCCCGAGGGCGCGCGTGCGACCGTGCCCGTCGCGATCCTGTTGCCGCTCACCGGCAACCAGGCGGCGCTCGGCGCCGACATGCTCGATGCGGCGCAACTCGCGCTGTTCGACGCCGGGGACCACTTCTTCCAGCTCCTGCCCTACGACGCCCAGGCGACCGCGGACAGCGCGCTCCGCGCGGTCAACGCCGCCGCCGCCGACGGGGCGCGCCTCATTCTCGGGCCGCTGTTCGCGGCGGCGGTCGAGGCCGCGGGGCCGGCGGCGCAGGCGCGCGGCCTCAACGTCATCGCGTTCTCGAACGACCGCCGCGTGGCGCGGCCCGGCACGTTCCTCATCGGCCTGCCGCCCGACCAGCAGGTGCGCCGCGTCGTGTCCTTCGCCG
>DASWLB010000070.1:0-2044 GCA_036396315.1 Alphaproteobacteria bacterium | reverse complement strand
AGGATCGGGCTGTCCGCCCCGCGCAGCACCAGGGTCGGGCAGGCGATCTTGTCCCACGTCTCCCACAGCTCGATGTCCTCAGCGGCCGTCTCGGCGTAGGGGATGCGAATCAGCGGATCGTAGGACAGGCGCCAGACGCCGTCCGCCTCGCGCGCGCTGTGGCGCGCCAGGTGGCGCCACTTGTCGTCGGCGAGCGGCCCGAACCCGGCATGGATGGCGCGCAGATGCCGCTCGAGCGCATCCAGGCTGGCGAAGGAGAGGTCGAGCCCAAGATAGGCGGGGATGTCGGCGAGCGCGGATTTGGGCACGAACGGCCCCACGTCGTTGAGCACAAGCCGCGCGATCGGAGTTTGCTCCCCTGCGGCGACGATCATGCCGATCAGCCCGCCCATCGACGTGCCCACCCAATCGACGCGGCCGAGCCCGAGGAGAGCGAGGAACCGGGCGACGTGAATCGCGTAGTTGCCGACCGTGTAACCACTAGGGTCGGTCAGGCGCGAGCTGCGCCCGCGCCCGACCATGTCGATCGCAAGGACGCGCGCGCCGCGCTCGGCGAGGGCTTGCGCCAGCACGTCGAAATCGCGCGCGTTGCGCGTGAGGCCATGTACGCAGACGACGGTGCGCGCGGCGCCGGGATCGCCCCAATCGACGTAGCCGAGCTCGACCCCCTCGTCCGCGCCGTCGAGGCGGGCCGAGGCGAGCCTCACGCCGCCGGTCCGCCGTCAGCCGGCATAGGGCATGGCCCAGGGCGCCGCCTCGTAGCCCGGCGCGTAGGCCATGTTGGTCACGTCCGGGTTACGGTTGACCAGCGGGCGCGCATAGAGCGGGTGGGTCATCGAGCGCACCTCGTGCTCGAGGACGAACAGCTTCTTGCCGCTCTTGGGATCGACGATGTCCAGGAAGCGGTACTGGTGCTGGCCGCTTTCCTCGGTGATCAGCCCGCGCTCCTGGAGCTTTGCATGCGGGCGCGAGAAGTTGCCGATATAGACCTGGATGTGATGGCCGTCGAAGACGGGCTCGGGCGCGGCGGTCTCGCGGAACACGAGGTCCTGGTGGTAGCCGACCGCGACTCGCGCCGCGGGCGCGCCGTCCACTTCCTCGACCTCGGCGGGCGCATCGAAGATCTCGCGGTAGAAGCGCGCGATGCCCTCGGCCGCACCCTTCGGCACGTCGAGCTCGACGTACGGGATGGCGAGCTGGAATGGCCCGAACCGGTCCTCCGGCGCGTGGCAGCGGAACCGGTTGCCCCACGGGCTGGTCACATCGACGCAATCGTTGCCCGGCGTAAAGCCGAAGCGGGTGTCCTTGAGCGGCTCGCGCACCGCCTCGAGGCGGCGCACCAGCTTGTCGAGCGACGGCGTGACCAAGCCGGTCCGCCCGCGCAGCACCTGCGGCTCGCCGGTCGGCAGGTGGAACTGGCTGCGCCCGACGTTGATCCACATGTTGTTGGTCGAGACCATGAGGTAGGGGTCGCGCGTGTAGCCGAGGCCGGTCACGTAGAACAGGGTCGCGATCCGCTGGTCGGGGATGCGGGTGTTGACGTGCTCGAGCGCGACGATATTGCCGGTATCCTCTTGCGTCCGGTCGTAAACGGCGGCCATGCGACCCTCCTCGGCCCGATTTCCGCCGACAGGGTAGCACCGGCCACGCGCGCCGCAAGCCTGGTTTGAAGCCCTGCGGCGATTGTTGCGCCGGGTCGAATGGCGAATTCGGATTTGCGCCATTGCCGCGCCATCGCAACCGTCGCATCCTGCGGTCCGATGCGAGGGACGGAGGCCGGCATGGACAAGATCGCGGTGCGTTACATCGTCGCCGACGTGGACGCGGCGATCCGCTTCTACACCGAGATGCTCGGGTTCCACGTCGAGATGCATCCGGCGCCGGGCTTCGCCGCTTTGTCCAAGGGGAACCTGCAGATGCTGCTCAACCGGCCCGGCGCGGGCGGCGCCGGCCAGGCCATGGGCGACGGGCAGACCCCGGGTCCGGGCGGCTGGAACCGCATCCAGATCGAGGTGGCGGACCTTGCCGCCGACGTCGCGCGGCT
>DASWLB010000069.1:0-8200 GCA_036396315.1 Alphaproteobacteria bacterium | reverse complement strand
GAGGTTGGCGAGCGCCGATTCGACCTGCGAGGGGTCGGCGAAGGTCGTCCACAACTCCTTGGCGAGCTGCATTCTCACCTCGACATGCTCGCCCAAGGTGCGGCGCAACAGGTCCATCGTCGTGCCGGCGAGCGCGTTGAGGTCGAACACGCTCGCCTCGAGCGACTGGCGGCGGGCGAACGCGAGCAGCTGGCGGGTGAGCGTTGCGCCGCGCAGCCCGGCCGCGAGCGCCGACTTCGCGAGGCCGCACTGCCTGGGGTCGCCGGCCAGCTGCTCGACCAGGAGATCGAGATTGCCGATCACGACCGTAAGCAAATTGTTGAAGTCGTGGGCGAGCCCGCCGGTCATCTGGCCGATGGCCTCGAGCCGCTGGGAGCGCCGCAGCTGCTCCTCGGTGTCCTTGAGCTGGGTCACGTCCTCCTGGATCGAGATGAAGTGCGTGATGCGGCCGGATTCGTCCTTGATCGGCGAGATCGTCGCCAGCACCTGCATCACGCTGCCGTCCTTGCGCCGGTTGCGCATCTCGCCGCGCCATTCGCGGCCTGAGGAAATGGCGCCAAGGAGGGCCTGGTACACTGCGGGGTCGTGGTCCGTGGGGCGGAACAGCGAAATGTTGTGGCCGATCAGCTCGTCGGCCGCGTATCCGGTGGCGGTCATCGCACGGGGATTGAGGTACTCGATCGCGCCGTCCGTGGTGATGATGAAGACGAGATTCGCGCTCTGCTCGACCGCGCGCGACAGCTGGCGGAGCTTGGCTTCGGCCTCGCGGCGTAGAGTCGCGTCGCGGATCTCGCGCTCGATCGCGGGCACGAGGCGCGCGAGATTGCCCTTGACGACGTAGTCGTTGGCGCCCGACTTCATCGCGGCGACCGCGGTCTCCTCGCCGATCGTGCCCGACACGAAGATGAACGGCACGTCGAGCCCCTTGCCGCGCACCAGCTTGAGGGCCTGCGTGCCGCTGAAGCGCGGCATCGAGAAGTCGCTCAGGATCACGTCCCAATGTCCGTCGTCGAGCGCCGCGACGAACTCCTCGGGCGTGTCCACGCGCCGGTAGTCGGGCGCGTAGCCGGCGCGGCGCAGCTCGCGCAGCAGGAGCTCCGCATCGTCCTCGGAGTCCTCGACGATCAGGGCGCGGATCGGGGTGAGCATTTCGCGATCGCGGGTCTGCGCGGCGCCGTCAGGCCGGCGGCGCTTCGTTGAGGAGGAGCCAGTAGAGTCCGAGCTGGCGCGCGGCCTCGAGGAACTCGTCGAAATTGACCGGCTTGCGCACATAGCTGTTGCAGCCGAGCTTGTAGCCGTTCATCAGGTCCTGCTCCTCCTTCGAGGAGGTGAGGATCACGACCGGCACGGTCTGGGTGCGCTTGTCGGCCCGGATGCGGCGCAGAACCTCGATCCCGTCGAGCTTGGGGAGCTTGAGGTCGAGGAGGATCACCTGGGGCAGAATGGAGGTGTCGCGGCCGGCGTGCTTGCCGGAGCCGAACAGGTAATCGAGCGCCTCCGCCCCGTCGCGCGCGACGATCACCTCGTTCGAGATGTTGTTCTTCTTGAACGCGCGCAGGGTGAGCGCTTCGTCGTCCGGGTTGTCTTCGACGAGAAGCAGGGGTTTTCCGGCCATCGTGTCGTCTCCCGCTAGAGGGTGAAATAAAAGGTCGCGCCCTTGCCGACCTCGGATTCGGCCCAGATCGCGCCGCCGTGCTTGCGGATCACGCGCTGCGCCGTGGCAAGCCCGATCCCGGTGCCCGGGTACTCTCTTGCGTCGTGCAACCGCTGGAAGGCGCCGAACAGCTTGCCGGCGTAGGCCATGTCGAACCCGACGCCGTCGTCGCGCACGTAATAGGCCGACGTGCCGTTGGCGTCGGTGCGGCCGAACTCGATGCGCCCGGCCCCGTTGCCGTCGCGGCCGCTGAACTTCCACGCGTTGCCCAGAAGATTCTCGATCACGACGCGGAGGAGCCGCGGATCGCCGCGCGCGGAGAGGCTGGGGGCGATCGAGAACGCCGCTCTCCGGCCCGGCGCACCCTCCGCGATCTCGCGCGCGACATCGTCGGCAAGCGCGCTCAAATCGACGTCCTCGACCGCGAGCTCGGCGCGGGTGATGCGCGCGAGCTTGAGCAGGTCGTCGATCAGCACGCCCATGCGCTGCGCCGCCTGGCGGGTGCGGCGGAGGTATTTCTGGCCCGCTTCGTCGAGCCGGTCGGCGCAATCCTCGGCAAGCGCCTGGCTGAACCCGTCGATCGCCCGGAGCGGCGCGCGCAGATCGTGCGAAACGGAGTAGCTGAACGCCTCGAGCTCGGAATTGACCGATTGGAGCGCCGCGTTGTCGCGCTCGAGCCGCTCGCTCAGCTCCTCGACCCGGCGGCGCGACTCGCGCTGCTCGGTCACGTCGCGGATGTTGGCGACGAACAGCCGCCCCTCCTCGGTCTCGACCGGGCTCAGGCTGATCGCCACCGGGAACTCGGTGCCGTCGGCGCGCAAACCGAACAGCTCGAGGCCCGCGCCCATGGGGCGGGGCTGCGGCGCCTTCGCGTATCCCGTGCGGTGGCCGACGTGGCGCCCGCGGAACCGTTCCGGCACCAGCATTTCGACGGGCTGGCCGAGCATCTTGTCGCGCGGCCGGCCGAACAGGCGTTCGGACTGGGCGTTCACCAGCGCGATCCGGCCCTGGGCGTCGGCGATCACGACGGCGTCGGGCGCGGATTCGAGCAGCGAGCGGAACTTCTCGGCGCTGGCGCGGACGGTGCGCTCCGCCGCCGCGCGATTGACGCCGTGCCGGGCGAGCAGGAACGATCCCGCCGCGAAAACGACCAGGAGGACGCCGCCGATCAGGGCGAGGCCGCGCTGGAGCGGCGCCGTGCGCGCGGCGAGCGCGGCGGCCGGCATCCGGCTGACCAGTATCCACAGCGGCGACGACGCGACGCCCGGACCGGACGTCTCGGTCGACACGCGCACGCCGGGACGGAACAGGGCGACGGTGTAGAGGTCGCCGTCGGCGAAGAACTGCGCGTTCGAAATGCCGTCCTGGACGACGCGCCACACATCGGGATGGGCGCACGCGAGCGTACGATCCTGGCGGTCCGGGTACATGAACGCCCACAGATCGTCCGGGTTGGGGCCGTGCAGCCAATAGCCTTCTTCGTTCACGAGCCAGATCTGGCGCGCGTGCTCGGATTCGAGCGGCCGGATGCGATCGAGCAGGTCCTCGCCGTTGTAGTTGAGGATGATCGCGCCACGCCTCCGGCCCGACCGGTCGAACACGGGCGTGGCGAAGCGGATGGTCGGCCGCAACGGACGCTCGATCGCGCCTCGTTCCACGTTGAGCTCGAACGGCGAGATGTGGACCTGGCCGCGCTCGAGCCGCAGCGTTTCCCGCACGTAGGGGCGATCGGATTTGTCCTGGAGCTCGTCGGGGGCAAGGATCCGTGTCTTCCCGTCGCGGTAGTCGGCCCGCACGATCTCGCGCCCCGCGGCGTCGATGAAGCGGACCTGGTCGAACACGAGCTTTTCCTGCGCGAAGGCGAGATGGTTGCGCGCGACGCCGTCGAGGGCCGCCGGGTCGTCGGTGTCCAGCCAGTGCTGCAGAAGCTGCAGGTGGGTGAGGAAGCGCAGGTCGGACAGGATCGCGGAAATCTGGGCGGTCAGGCGATGCTCGCCGATCTCGACGGCATTCTTTTCGTCGGCGCGAACGACGGTCTCGAAGGCCTCGAGCTGCGAGCGATAGAAGACATACAGAACCGCCACGGTGACGACCGCCAGCGGCAGCAGGATCAAGGCCGTTCTTGCGGCGAGGGATTTGGGCACGACCGGCGCTTCAATCGCGGAATTCGGTGACGACGCCGGGAGTCTCGGAGGAAGTCGTTAATCGTCTGTAAACTAAACGGAACCCGGCATATCGGCGCGTGCCGGCGGCGCGAAAGACTTTACCGCCCGAGCCCCTGGAGAAGCCCGCGCAGCAGGTCCTTGGGATCGACCTTGTCCGGTTGGCGCTGCGGCGAGGCGGGCTGCGGCTGGGGCGCCTGCGGCGGCGCCGGCGCGGGGCTGGCCTCCGGCACGACGCGGCGCAGCACCGAGCCGAGGCCGCGCTGCACGAGATAGGCCTGCAGCGCCTGCGCGTCGACGATGCGGCGCGGCTCGTCGACCGGACCTTCGAGGCGGACCCCGATCGGCGGCGCGTTGGGATGCTCGGAGAGCGCGAGCTGGGCCCGCATGTTCATGGCCCAGCGCGGCAGGTCGATCGTGCCGGCGGCGTTGCCCGCGCCGGCATCGGCGACGAGCCTCGTGTCGTCGGTCGCGATCACGCCCCGGTCGATGCGGAACGTCCCGTCGAGCGCGGAGAAGCGCGTCTGCCCGCCCTGGAGGGCGGCGCCGAGCAGCACGACGAGGTCGAGCGCCCGGTCGATGTTCTTGAGCCGGTCGCTCGCCGCGCGCAGGTCGAATCCCTTGGCGACGCCGTCGCGCACCGCGAACCGGCCCTTGCCGGCGAGCGCGGAGACCAGCGCGTGCTCGCTCTCGCCCTTCGCGGCGATGTCGGCATCGAAGGTGAGCACGCCGCTCGCGAGGTCGAGCGACGCCGTCTCGAACAGCGCCTTGGCGACGTTGGCGCGATCGATGCGAACGGTGGCGGCGAGCGCGGGCTCGGCCCTGCCGTCGAGTCGCCCGGTCGCGGCGAACGCGCCGTCGAACATGCGCCCCGACAGGTCGGTGAGCGCGAGCACCCGGTCGGCGAGCGTGGCGGCGAGCTTCGCCCCGTCGACGCGCATGGCGCGGTAGGTGAGCGCGCGCGCCTCGACGGAAATCTCGGCATCGAGCGCATCGAGCGCGGCGAGGTCGAGCTTGTCGCGCGACCACCGCTCCGGACGCCCGGCGGCGGGCGCCACGGCGGCCGGGACGACCGTCGCGCGCGGCGCGGCCTCGGCCCGCTCCTCCGCCGGCAGGAAGGGATCGATGGCGATTTCGCCCGCGTTCAATCGCGCCGTGAGGCGCGGCCGCGCGCCGCCGGAGACGAGCCGGGCCTCGCCGGAAAGCGTCGCCTTGCCGGCGCGGGCCTCGATCCCGGTGATGTCGAGACCGTCGAGCCCGCCCTTCACCGCGGCGGCGAGGCTGACCGGACCCAACCGCGGATCGGCCGGGCGGTAGTCGGCACCGGCGAGCGCGATGAACCCCGCGAGGGTCGGATGGGCGAGGCGGACCGCGAGATCGAGCTTGGGCGCGAGCACGGGATTATCCACCGTGCCGCTGACCGCGCTCTGGGCGCCGGCAAGCTGGAGCTTGGCATCGACCGACAGCGCGGCAAGGTCGCCCTTGAGCGCGGCGTCGAGGACGAGCCCGCCCGACCCCGGCGGCGCAAGATCGACGCCGAAGATCTTGCCCAGCGCGTGGGCGTCGGCGTGCCGCCCGTCGAGCCGCACGTCGAAGCGCGGCGCCGTGTCGAGCCCCTCGAGCAGGCCCTTGAGCACGAGCGTGCCGCCCGCGGCCGCGAGGCGCGTATCGAGAACGAGCTTGGCGGCGTTGCCGTCGGCGCTGCCCGTCAAGGTCGCGCGCCCGAGGCCGCGCGGCACCGCGGCCGGATCGAACCCGGCGAGCCGGGCGAGGCCCGCGACGCTGCGCGCGTCCACCTGGTAGGTGCCGCGGAACACCGGGAACCCCGCGAGGTTGGAGAACGTGCCGGCGATCTTGGCCGCGGCGCCGCCGACGTCGCGCACCGAGGCGTTGCGCACGGCGAGCGCGCCCGACTGCAACGTGCCGTCGAAGGCGAGCTCCTGCACCGGCGTCTGGCGGAAGGTCAGGCTGCCGATGCGCGCGCGCAAATTGGCATCGAACGTGTCGAGGGCGGCGAGCGGCGAGGGTTCGGCGGGCTTCGCCGTCCGTGCGCCGCCCGCCGCGGCTGCGCCCGTCGCCGGCCGGGGCCCGGCGTCGGTCTTCGGCAGGTAGGCGTCGAGATTGAGATGGTCGATGTCGAGGCTCGCCCCGAATCCCGGCCGGTCGCGCAGCGCGAGCACAACCCCGCCGCGCAGCCGCGACGAATCGAGGCGCGCATCGACGTCGAGAAGCTGCAGATTGTCGGTCCAGCCCTTGACTTTGGCGGCGAGCGAGAAGCGGCGCAGCCGGTCGGGCGGAACCTCGGCGACGTCCGCCTTGAGCCATTGCAGCACGCCGCGCAGATCGTCGGCCTGCGCCTCGATCGTGCCGTCGAAGGCGGGCTTGCCGCGCTGGGCGGCGAGGAACCCGAACAGCGAGGCCTGCGCCCCGCCCGGCAGGCGCGCCGTCGCCTGGCTCAGCGTCACCTCGCCCTCGTTGAGCGAAGCCGCGAGCTTCACGTCGCGGATCGAGCCGCCCATCGCGTCGAGCGCCTGGATGGTGAGGTCGATCGAACCGTTGACGCCGCGGGGCAGCGCGAATTCGCCGGCCGGCGATGGTGCCGCCGGCGCCGGCGCCGATGTTCCGCCGCGCGCCCCGGCTCCGCTCGGCGCCGCCCCGCCCGGCGTGTTCGCCAGCCACGGGTCGAGCGCGAGGCGGTTGACCGCGAGGGTCACGTCGGCGCGGATGCGCTCGCCGATCGCGAGCTTGACGCCGCCGCGGGCGTTCGCCTCGCCCAGCTCGATCTCAAGCGCGTCGATCGCCGCGCCCTTGTCGTGCGCCTTCACCTGGGCGGCGAACGCGAACCTGCGCGACAGCGCCTCGGGCAGATCGGGCGTCGTGCCGGAGGGCGCGGCAAGCGCGCGGATGACCAGGGCGAGGTCGCCGGCCTCGGCCTTGACCCGGCCGTCGAAGCGCGGCGCCGTCTCGACATCGTGCAGGCTGCCGACGATCTCGGCCCGGCCGGAGACCCCGGCGACGCCGAGCCGCGCCGAGACGGGCGCCGGATCGCCGCCCGCCAACGCGCCGACCGTGGCATCGAGGGTGAGCGGCAGGCCGCGCGCCGTGAGCCGGCCGGTGACGCGAAACGGTCCGGCGAGCGATTGCGCGGCGAGCTCGGCGTTGAGCCGCTCGATGCGCTCCGCGGTGCCGGCCTTGGCGTCGCGATAGACGAGCGTGCCGTCGACGATGCGGAGACTGTCGAGGCGGACGGAACCGCCGACCGGGGAAGCGGCCGGCGCGGGGGCGCGGGGCGGGGCGGCGCCGAGCGCCGGCGCGGGCCGCGGCGCAGCGGCGCCGAATTCCCAATTGCCGCGCCCGTCGGAGAGCCGCTCGAGCTCGATCTCGGGGCGCACCAAGGTGACGCTCTCGACCTCGATGCGCCCGGCGAGCAGCGGCAGGAACTTGACCCGGACCTCGAGCGAATCGAATCGCGCCATGTCGGGCGAAGCGGCGCCCGGCGCGTTGGCGAACCGAACCTGGGACGCCGACAGGCGGGGCGCAGGCAGCACCGCGAGCGAGAGATCGCCTGCGATCACGAGATCGCGACCCGTCGCCGCCTTCGCCTCGGCCGCGATGTCGGACTTGTAGCCGTTCCAGTCGATCAGCCCGGGCACGACAAGCGCCGCGCCCACCGCGACCACGACGAGCCCGATGAGGCCGATGAGCAGTTTCCGCATGGGAACGGCGCCTTTCCCAGTCAGCCGCCGCGGGCGGCATTTTGACGGGACGATCCCGCTTCGCTACATATAGGTCGTGCGCGACCGGGCTGGAACCCGGATCGCGGGCCTCGCGGAGGGCCCATGGGCGACGTCATCAACCTTAACCGCCACCGCAAGGCGCGCGCCCGCTCGGACAAGCGGGCCGAATCGGCGCGCAACCGCGCAACGCACGGTATCTCCTCGGTCGAGCGCGCGGTGGCCCGGATCGAGGAACAGCGCGCCCGGCGCGCCCTCGAACGCAAGCGCCTCGACGAGGACCCCAAGCAGGGCGGCACCCCGGCGAAGGGGTAATTAGCGATGGAGTCCCTCTCCTCCCTTCAGGGAGGAGAGGGATTGCCTATCGTGAATCACTCCGCGCGCTGGAACTCGCGGTCGAGATCGGAAGCCGGCGCGGGCCGGCCCTTGCGCAGATCGACGGCGCGGTCCTGGTAATACAGGCTCCGCATCGCCGCGTACCAGTCGAGCGAATCGGCGCGCAGCTTGTCGAGCGGCTCGATCAGCGATTCGCGCACCACGAGCCCACGCCCGCCGGTCGCGGCGAGGTTCCAATCGGTGTCGGCAAGCCAGGTGAGCGGATCGAAGAAGATGTCGACGACGATCCCGGTGCCGTCGCGCAAGGTCGAGGG
>DASWLB010000068.1:0-3594 GCA_036396315.1 Alphaproteobacteria bacterium | reverse complement strand
TCGAGGCCGCGGTCGAACCGCGGCGCCGCAGCCCGATCGACGAGGTCCTGCCGCCCGAGCCCGACGATCTGTTCGGCCCCGAGCCCGACACGGCGGCGGAGCGCACCAACGACACCGACGAGCTTCCGTTCGCCGCGCCCGGTCTCACCGAGGAAGAGATCCTGTATCGCGTGCTGCGCGATCAGGACCGGTTGCTTGACAGGCTGCGGGGCGGCCAATAGCCTTTCCGGCCTGGGGTGCGGGCCCGCTCGCCGCCACAGCCCACAACGCATCGATGTTCGACCCCTTGGGGAGGGACAGGCACGCCATGGCAACCCGGCAGACCAACCTTGCGGCCGCCCCGCGCCAGCTCAAGAACTATATCGGCGGCGAATTCCTTGCGAGCGACAAGACCTTCCCCGACGTCTCGCCGGTCGACGGCACGCTGATCGCGACCGTCCACGAGGCCTCCAAGGCGCAGGTGGACAAGGCGGTCGATGCCGCGCGCGAGGCGTTCCTCGGCGCCTGGGGCAAGCTGCCGCTCGCCGAGCGCTGCGCCCTCCTCTACAAGGTGGCGGCCGGCATCGAGAAGCGGTTCGACGAGTTCGTCGACGCCGAATGCGCCGACACCGGCAAGCCGCGCTCGCTCGCCTCGCACCTCGACATCCCGCGCGGCGCCGCCAATTTCCGCATCTTCGTCGACATCGTGAAGTCGATGGGCACCGAGTGCTACCCGATGGACACGCCCGACGGGGCGGGCGCGCTCAACTACTCGATCCGCGAGCCGCACGGGGTGGTCGGCGTGATCTCGCCGTGGAACCTGCCGTTGCTGCTGTCGACCTGGAAGATCGCCCCGGCGATGGCGTGCGGCAACGCGGTGATCCTGAAGCCGTCGGAGGAGACGCCGGGCACCGCCACCCTCCTCGCCGAGGTGATGCACGAGGCGGGAATCCCTAAGGGCGCGTTCAACGTCATCCACGGGTTCGGCCCGGATTCGGCGGGCGAGTTCCTGGCGCGCCACCCCGGGGTGAACGCCATCACCTTCACCGGGGAATCGCGCACCGGCACGGAGATCATGCGTTCGGCGGCGCCGCACGTGAAGCCGCTGTCGTTCGAGCTCGGCGGCAAGAACCCGTCCGTCATCTTCGCCGACGCCGACTTCAACGCGGCGCTCGAGGGCACGGCGCGCTCGGTGTTCATGAACACCGGCCAGGTGTGCCTGTGCTCCGAGCGGGTCTACGTCGAGCGGCCGATCTACGACCGCTTCGTCGAGGCCCTGAAGGGCAAGGCGCAGGCGATGGTGATGGGAAGGCCCGAGGACGCCAAGACCTCGATGGGCCCGCTGATCTCGCGCGGCCACCGCGATAAGGTCACCGGCTACTACAAGCTCGCCGTCGAGGAGGGCGCGACCGTGGTCACCGGCGGCGGCGTGCCGAAATTCGGCAACGAGCTCGACAACGGCGCCTACGTCGAGCCGACGATCTACACCGGCCTCAAGGAAAGCGCGCGCACCCAGAAGGAGGAGATCTTCGGCCCCGTCTGTCACGTCACCCCGTTCGACGGCGAGGACGAGGCGGTCGCCATGGCGAACGATTCCGAATACGGGCTGTGCTCGGCGATCTGGACGTCCAACCTGTCGCGCGGGCACCGCATGGCGAAGCGGGTCGTGACCGGCATCACCTGGGTGAATTGCTGGTTCCTGCGCGACCTGCGCACGCCGTTCGGCGGGGTGAAGCTGTCCGGCGTCGGGCGCGAAGGCGGCGTGCACGCGCTCAACTTCTACGGCGAGCAGCGCAACGTCTGCATCAAGCTGTAGCCCCGCGATGACGAACGCCGCCATCGAAGCCGCCGCCCAGGCGATCCGCGCCGCGTGGGATTCCGGCGTGCCGTGCAAGCCGGTGCGCGATGCGCTGCCCGCCAACGACGTCGAGGCCGCCTACGCCGTCCAGCGGCTGAACACCGACCGCTGGATCGCCGAGGGGCGGCGCCTCACCGGGCGCAAGATCGGCTTGACCGCCAAGGCGGTGCAGAAGCAGCTCGGCGTCGACCAGCCCGACTACGGCATGCTGTATGCCGACACGTGCTTCGCCGACGGCGAGGAGATCCCCGCCGCCCGGCTGATGCAGCCGAGAGTCGAGGCCGAGGTCGCGCTGGTGCTCGAGAACGACCTCGCCAGGAGCCAGCTCACCCTGGTCGACCTGCTCGATGCGACGGCCTACGCGCTGCCGGCGATCGAGGTGGTGGGCTCGCGCATCGAGAAGTGGGACATCAAGATCGTCGACACCATCGCAGACAACGCCTCGTCCGGCCAGTTCGTGCTCGGCACGACCCCGGTCCGGATCGAGGACGTCGATCTCCGCCTGTGCGGCATGGTGATGGAGTGCAAGGGCGACCAGGTTTCCGTCGGCGCCGGCGTCGCCTGCCTCGGCAACCCGCTCACCGCGGCGCTGTGGCTCGCGCGCAAGATGGTCGAGGTCGGCATGCCGCTGAAGGCGGGCGACGTGGTGATGACCGGCGCGCTCGGGCCCATGGCGCCGGTCAAGCCGGGCGATGTGCTCGAGGCCCGCATCTCCGGCCTCGGCTCGGTGCGCGCGGCGTTCGCGAACGCATAGTCGGAGAGTGGCGATGGCGAAAACCAAGGTCGCGATCATCGGGTCGGGCAATATCGGCACCGACCTGATGATCAAGGTGATGCGCAACTCGAAGGTTCTCGAGATGGCGGCGCTCGTCGGCATCGACCCCGCGTCCGACGGGCTCGCGCGCGCCAAGCGCCTCGGCGTGCCGACGACCGACAAGGGCGTGGACGGCCTCGTCGCCATGCCCGAGTTCAAGGAAATCCAGATCGTGTTCGACGCGACCTCGGCCAAGGCGCACGTCGCCAACGCCGCTTCGCTGAAGAAGTACGGCAAGACCCTGATCGACCTCACCCCGGCGGCGATCGGGCCCTACGTCGTGCCGGTGGTGAACCTCGACGAGCATTTGAACGCGCCCAACATCAACATGGTCTCGTGTGGCGGCCAGGCGACCATCCCGATGGTCCACGCGGTGCGCCGCGTCGCCAAGGTGCACTACGCCGAGATCGTCGCCTCGATCGCGTCGAAGTCCGCCGGCCCCGGCACGCGCGCCAATATCGACGAGTTCACGGTGACCACCGCGCGCGGGCTCGAGGTCGTCGGCGGCGCCAAGAAGGGCAAGGCGATCATCGTGCTCAACCCGGCCGAGCCGCCGCTCATCATGCGCGACACGGTCTATTGCCTGTCGGAGGACACCGACACCGACAAGATCGCGCGCTCGGTCGAGGATTTGGTCGAGGAGGTGCAGGGCTACGTGCCGGGCTACCGCCTCAAGCAGGAGGTGCAGTTCGAGCGGTTCGGCTCCAACCGCCCGCTCAAGATCCCGGGCTACGGCGAGTTCACCGGCCTCAAGAGCTCGGTGTTCCTCGAGGTCGAGGGCGCCGGACACTATCTGCCGAAATACGCCGGCAACCTCGACATCATGACCTCGGCCGCGCTCAAGACCGCCGAACGGCTCGTGCAACTCAGGAGCGCGGCGTGACAACCCCCGTTGTCATCCCGGGCAAGGCGCGGCACGGCCTCTGGATCATTTCCTTCGCGA
>DASWLB010000067.1:0-8663 GCA_036396315.1 Alphaproteobacteria bacterium | reverse complement strand
GGCGCGAGCGCGTCGGCGAATTGACGCGTAAAGAAATCCACCTTGCGCGCGGTCTGCTCGTCGAGCCCGTCCACGTCGTTCGCGAGCCGCATCAGCCAGCGCGAGGACAAGAGGTACGACTGCTTGATGAAGTCGAAGATGATGTTTTCCTGCCAAGCCGGGTCGCGGAACCTTCGGTCGCCGGGTTCGGGCGCCGCAATCGGCTCGGCCGCATCGCCCATCATGCGCCGTGCCGTCGACTGCCACAGCTCGAAATAGCCCTGCCACAGCCCCATATGTGCGTGGGCGAGCCTCACCGGGTCGGCCAGCATCTGTGCGCCGAAATCGAAGAACGCCTGGGTGACGTTGAGCGGGTCGAATGGCGTGGCGAGCCCGTTCGCCCCGTTGCGGGAATGGTGATCGAGGAACTCGCGCATGATGCGCTGGCTCTTCTCGGCGATCTCCGCGATGGCCTCGGTGAACTCGGGGGTCATCTTCTCCGGCCCGCCCGGGGAGCGATGATCGGCCATGGGGAATTCCCTATGATTCCTGTGGATAACGTCGTTGGTATAGAAATGTTTGAAAGAATTGATTAAAAGTCGAGGCGTTAAGACCCGGGCGAGATGCGGCGGATCGGCGGGATGCGGGACCGGTGCGCAGGACGGAAATTAGGTCGTCTTGCTGCATTGCACAATAGGCAAACCGGGCCGCGCGCCGGGGAATTCGACGAGGGGCAGAGTTCTGCCATGAACCGACCGGAAGGGAACGTACGGCCGCGCCGCAACGCGGTGACGGTTGTGGCGCTGGCGGCAGCAGGGCTGGCGCTCGCCGGCTGCGCGTCCGCGCCGTCGGCGGTCAAGCCGTGGACCTGGTTCGGCGGCGGGGATGCCGCGGCGACCCCGGGACCGGGCGCCGACCAGCCCTATCCGAACCTCGCCGATGTGCCGGACCGGCCTAAGGCGCCGAGTGCCGAGGAACAGCGCCGTATGGCCCAGGGCCTGCTCGCCGACCGCGAGGCGGCGCGCTACACCGACGAGGCGATTCGGCGTCAGGAGCCGCCGACGGTCGCTTCCGCGCCGCCCCGGCCCGAGAGCCGAATCGAACCGGCTGCCGGATCGCCACCCATGGCCCGCCAACCGGTTGCGGTCGAGCCGGTCCCGCCGCCGGCAACACCAGCGCCCGCTCCGGCGCCGGCCGAGGCCACCTTACCGCTGCTTCCCGGTCCGCCAGCGGTCTCCGCCGTCGAATCGGCAGCGCCCGCGCCGCCGCCGCCCGAGCCGCCGCGCGATGAGGCCGCTCGCCCGCCGCCGCCTGCCCCGATCGAGGCTCCCCCGCCCGCCGCCGCCGGCGCGACTCCTCGGCCTGAGCGTGCCGCCGTCGAGCCGCCGCAGCTGCAGCCCGGCGAACCGCCGCCGTCGCCCCCACCACCGCCGCGGTCGGCGCAGGCGCCGGCCGCGCCGGCCCAGCCCGTGGCACGGCCTGCCGCCCCGGTCCAATCGGCCCCCGCCGCCCGCGGGCCAAGCCAATCGGTGCGAGCCGCTCCTATGCCGCCGGCTTCGGTCGAGCCCGCTTCGGGCGGACCGCGCCGCGCGACGCCGGCGCCGAGCGAGCTGGTCTGGGGGCCGCCGCCGCCCGACATCGACATCGTTCGCCGCGGCGCCGAGCCGGTCGAGGAGCTTGCGGCCGGACTCGCCGCGCTCGACGAGCCGTACGCGACAGGCACCGCGATCCGGGTGGCGACCGTGCGTTTCAATTCGGGGTCGGCCCGCCTCGGGGCCAACGACGAGCGGGCGCTGCAGCGTGTCGCGGCGCTGTACCGGAGCCGCGGCGGCCGCGTGACCATCGTCGGCCATGCGAGCGGGGAAGGGCGCACCGCATCGGTCCGGCACGAGATGGCCAACTTGGCGGTGTCCATGGATCGCGCCGTCGCGGTCGCGCGCGCCCTCGAGCGCTACGGCGTGCCCGGCGACCGCATCGAGATCACGGCGCTGTCCGACAACGACCCCGTCGCGCGCGAGATGGGACCGGCCGGCGAGGCCGCGAACCGCCGTGCCGACGTGTTCCTGAGGCGCTAGAATTAGGCTGCTCGATCGGGTGTCGTGATGGATCAGGAGTTTCATCGCATCAAACGGCTGCCGCCCTACGTCTTCGCCGAGGTCAACGACATGAAGGCGAAGGCGCGGGCGGCCGGCCACGACGTGATCGATTTCGGCATGGGCAATCCCGACCTGCCGACGCCGAAGCACATCGTCGAGAAGCTGGTGGAGGCGGTGCAGAACCCGCGCACTCACCGCTATTCCACCTCGCGCGGCATTCCCGGGCTGCGGCGCGCAATCTGCAGCTACTACGCGCGGCGCTTCAACGTGCAGCTCGATCCCGAGCGCGAGGCGATCGTCACGATCGGCTCCAAGGAGGGACTCGCCAATCTCGCCATGGCGATCACCAGCCCGGGCGACATCATCGTCGTGCCGAACCCGAGCTACCCGATCCATCCCTACGGCTTCATCATCGCCGGCGCCGCGGTGCGTCACGTGCCGATGCACGACCTCGGGCGCTTCATGTCCGACCTCGACCGCGCCGTGCGCCATTCGGTGCCGCCGCCGACCGCCCTCGTGCTCAACTTTCCGTCCAACCCGACGGCGATGGTCGTCGGGCTCGACTTCTACCGCGAGGTGGTCGAGTACTGCCGCGCCCACGGCATTTACGTCCTGTCCGACCTCGCCTACGCCGAGATCTATTTCGACGGCGTGCCGCCGCCGTCGGTGCTCCAGGTGCCGGGCGCGCGCGACATCGCCGTCGAGTTCACCTCGATGAGCAAGACCTATTCGATGCCGGGCTGGCGCATCGGATTCGCGGCGGGCAACGCCAAGCTCATCGGCGCGCTTGCGCGCATCAAGTCGTATCTCGACTACGGCGCGTTCACGCCGATCCAGGTGGCGGCCGCAGTCGCGCTCAACGGGCCGCAGGATTGCGTCGCCGACACGCGCGAGACCTACCGCCGCCGGCGCGACGTGCTCGTCGAAAGCTTCGCCGCCGCCGGGTGGGACATCCCGCCGCCGCCCGCGACCATGTTCGCCTGGGCGCCGATCCCGCGACAGTTCGCGCATCTCGGCTCGCTCGAGTTCTCGAAGATCCTGCTCCAGGAGGCGCACGTCGCGGTGTCGCCGGGGCTCGGCTTCGGCGAGTACGGCGACGGGCACGTGCGCATCGCGCTTGTCGAGAACCGCCAGCGCATCCGCCAGGCGGCGCGCAACGTGAAGTCCTTCTTCGCCGCCGCCGGCCGCGCCCTCGAAGAAAGCGAGCGCCGGCGCGCGCTGGCGTCTTGAGCGCGCCGCTCAACATCGCCATCGCCGGGCTCGGGACCGTCGGCGCCGGTCTTGTGCGGCTGATCGAATCCCACGCGGACCTGCTTGCGCGCCGGTCGGGCCGCCCGATCCGAATCGCCGCCGTCTCGGCGCGCACCCGCGGGCGCAACCGCGGCGTCGACCTGTCCCCGTACGCCTGGTACGACGATCCGGTCCGCATGGCGCGCGAGGCGCCCGTGGAGGTCGTGGTCGAGCTGATCGGCGGCGAGGACGGCATCGCCCGCAAGGTGTGCGAGACCGCGATCGGACGCGGCCGTCACGTCGTCACCGCGAACAAGGCGTTGATCGCCCACCACGGCACCTCGCTCGCGCGCGAAGCCGAGGACAAGGGCGTGGTCCTCGCCTTCGAGGCCGCTGTCGCCGGCGGCATCCCGATCGTGAAAGCGCTGCGCGAGGGGCTCGCCGGCAACCGGCTGAAACGCGTCTACGGCATCCTCAACGGCACCTGCAATTACATCCTGACGGCGATGGCCGACGGCGGACGCGAGTTCGCCGAGGTGCTCGCCGAGGCGCAATCGCTCGGCTACGCCGAGGCCGATCCGTCGTTCGACGTGGACGGAATCGACACCGCCCACAAGCTCGCCATCCTCGCTTCGCTCGCGTTCGGCACCGAGGTCGCGTTCGGCAGCGTCCACGTCGAGGGCATCCGCCACGTGTCCGCGCTCGACATCGCCTTCGCCGACGAGCTCGGCTACCGCATCAAGCTGCTCGGCATCGCGCGTCCGACGGAGCACGGGATCGAGCAGCGCGTACACCCCTGCATGGTGAGCGCGGACGCGCCGATCGCCAAGGTCTCCGGCGTGTTCAACGCGATCGTTGCCGATGGCGACTTCGTGGGTTCGACCGTGTTCGAGGGCCGTGGCGCGGGCGCCGGCCCGACCGCTTCGGCGCTCGCCGCCGACCTCGTGGACATCGCCCGCGGCGTGCGTGTGCCGCCGTTCTCGGTGGCTGCGTCCGCCCTCGTGCCGCTCGCGCCATCGCCGATGGACCGGCATCGCGGCGCCTATTACATTCGCCTCACGGTCGCGGACCAACCGGGCGTCATCGCGGACGTGGCCGCGGCGCTCCGCGACGAACGCGTGTCGATCGAGGCCGTGCTGCAGCGGGCGCGCCACCCCGTCGAGGCGGTGCCGGTGGTGATGGTGACGCACGAGACCGAAGAGGCGGCGATGATCCGGGCGCAAAGACGGATCGCCGCGCTCGGTACGGTTGTCGCGCCGCCGCGTATGATAAGAATAGAGCCGCTGTCGGAGTAGCGCGGCGCTGCCGCGGCTTGCGCGCCGAAGCGGACCAAGCAAGAAGCGAGGGGCCATGCCACAGCAGACCGTGATGGACCGCAACCTCGCGCTCGAGGCAGTGCGCGTGACCGAGGCCGCGGCGCTCGCCGCATCGCGTCTCATGGGGCGGGGCGACGAGCGCCAGGCCGATCAGGTCGCGGTGGACGCCATGCGCCGCGCCCTCAACGGGCTCCACATCGACGGCACCGTCGTGATCGGGGAAGGCGAGCGCGACGAGGCGCCCATGCTGTTCATCGGCGAGAAGGTCGGAACCGGCGACGGGCCGAAGATCGACATCGCGCTCGATCCGCTCGAAGGCACGACGATCACCGCGAAGGGGCTCACCAACGCGCTCGCCGTCGTCGCCATGGCGCAGGAGGGCGGGTTCCTCAACGCGCCCGACGTGTACATGGAGAAGATCGCGGTCGGCGCGGGGCTGCCCGACGACCTCGTCGACCTCGACGTTCAACCGGCCGACAACCTGAAGGCGCTTGCCGAGGCGAAGAAGGTCGAGGTCGCGGATCTCGTCGCCTGCATCCTCGACCGGCCGCGCCACGAGGAGCTGATCCGCAAGGTGCGCGAAGCCGGCGCCCGCATCATGCTCATCTCGGACGGCGACATCTCGGGCGTCATCGCCACCTCGCAGCCCGAGAGCGGCGTCGACATTTACATCGGCCAGGGTGGCGCGCCGGAAGGGGTACTCGCGGCCGCTGCGCTGCGTTGTATCGGCGGCCAAATGCAGGGTCGGCTCGTGTTCCGCAACGATACCGAGCGCGGCCGCGCCGCCAAGTGCGGCATCAAGGACTTGAACCGCAAGTACGGCATGCTGGAGCTCGCGGGCGGCGAGGTGATGTTCGCGGCGACCGGCGTCACCAACGGAAGTCTGCTCAAGGGAGTGCGCCGGTTCTCGGGCGGAGCCGAGACGCACTCGCTGGTCATGCGCTCGAAATCGGGCACGGTCCGCTACGTTTCGGCGCACCACAACTTCCACCGAAAGACCGGATTCGACCCTGTGGACAGATAGCGCCATGCCGTCGGCGGCTCGAATGGCGCCCGCGCAGGACGCGTACCTCGCGGTCGAGCGCTCCCTGACCGGCAAGCGCTGGCGCGCCCGCGGTGTCGACGACCGTGCCGCGCTGGCGCTGGCCCAGCGTCTGGAATTGCCCGAGATCGTCGGGCGCGTGCTGGCGGCGCGCGGCGTCGCGCTGGACGACGCTCCGCGATTCCTCAACCCGACACTCAAGGAATGCCTGCCCGACCCGTCGCGGCTGCGCGACATGGACCGGGCGGTCGAACGGCTGGTGGCCGCGATCACGGCGGGCGAACGCGTCGCCGTGTTGGGCGACTACGACGTGGACGGCGCGTGCTCGGCGGCGATCCTCGCCCGCTTCTTCGCCGGGCTCGGGCGCGACATTCTGGTTTACGTGCCGGACCGCGTCCGTGAGGGTTACGGGCCCAATCCGGCGGCGGTGCGGCGGCTGCACGGCGAGGGAGCGACCTTGCTCGTGACGGTCGATTGCGGCACGACCGCGTTCGCGGCGCTCGAGGAGGCGTCCCGCCTCGGGCTCGATGCGATCGTCGTCGATCACCACGTCGCCGAGGCGCGCCTTCCGGATGCGGTCGCGATCGTCAACCCGAACCGGCTCGACGATACCGGCGAGCACGGCGAATTGTGCGCGGCCGGGGTGACGTTCCTGTTGGTCGTCGCGCTCAACCGCGCGCTGCGCCAGTCCTACTGGTACGGCGAAGGCCACCCCGAACCCGACCTGATGCGGCTCCTCGACCTCGTCGCGCTCGCCACCGTGTGCGATGTCGTGCCGCTCACCGGCATCAATCGGGCGCTCGCGACGCAGGGGTTGCGCGTCATGGCGCGGCGCGGCAACGCGGGCATTGCCGCGCTCGCCGATGCGGCGGGGCTCGCCCAGCGGCCCGACGCGTATCATGCCGGGTTCGTCCTCGGCCCGCGCGTGAACGCCGGCGGCCGCGTCGGCGAATCCGGGCTCGGCGCGCGGCTGCTCGCCACCGACGATGCGGCCGAGGCGCGCGCGCTCGCGCTCCGGCTCGACGGCTACAACACCGAGCGCCAGCGAATCGAGGAGACGGTGCAGGACGCCGCGATGGCGCAGGCCGAGACCCAGGTCTCCTCGGGCGCCGCGGTGATCCTGTGCGCGGGCGAGGGGTGGCACCAGGGCGTGGTCGGCATCGTCGCGGGACGGATCCGCGAACGGTTCGACCGGCCGGCGCTCGTCGTCGCCGTCGAGGCCGGAATCGCCCGCGGTTCCGGCCGCTCCATTCCGGGCGCCCCGCTCGGTCCCGCGGTCATCGCGGCGCGCCAGTCGGGGCTGATCGAGAACGGCGGCGGACATGCCATGGCGGCCGGGTTCACGGCGCGCGCCGACCGGCTGGGCGAGCTGCGCGCGTTCCTCGAGGACCGGCTGCTCGCGGCGCTCGGCGGCGCGCTGCCGGTACCCGCGCTTGGGATCGACGGGGCGCTCGCGCCCCAGGCGGCGACGCGCGATCTCGTGGACCTGCTCGACCGGGTCGGGCCTTTCGGGTCCGGCAATCCGCGGCCGCGCTTCGCCTTCCCGGCGGCCCGCGTGGCTTGGGCCGAGCCCGTCGGCAGCGCGCATGTGCGCTGTCGCATCACGGCGGCAGGGGGCGGGGCTGCGCTTAAGGCGATCGCGTTCCGGGCCCAGGGCGGACCGCTCGGCGCAGCGCTTCTCACCGGACGCGGCACGGCCCTCCATCTCGCCGGCCATTTGCGGCCCGACGATTGGCAGGGCCGCGCGGGCGCCCAGCTCGTAATCGAGGATGCGGCGCCGGCCCTGCCCAACGCGGTCGCGCCGTGACGCGCCGGCGCCACGACGGCATCGCAGTGCGCGCCCGGCGCGCCAGGCGGTCCTTCATGCGGCGGTTCGCCCGGCTCGTGCGTTACCGGTTGGTCATCCCGGTGAAGCGCAGCCGCCATTCCCCGGAATACACCGCGCGCGGCGTTGCCGTCGGCGTGGCGGTCGGACTGACTCCGACGGTCGGGATCCAGATGGCGATCTCTCTCGCGATCTGGATAATCGTGCGCCGTTTGTTCCGCTGGGACTTCAACGTCATCCTGGCTTGCGCGTGGACCTGGATATCGAACGTCGTCACCATGGTGCCGATGTATTACGTCTTCTACGCCACCGGCCAACTCGTGCTCGGACGTTGGGACGATCTTTCGGGCTACCGGACTTTCGCCGACGATTTCACGCGGGCGTTGAACCCGCCGCCTATCCTCCTGCCCGGGCTCGACATTCTGGTCGATCCATCGTTCGAGGACACGGTGGAGGCGCTGCTGGCCTTCTTCGTCGAGGACATTTTCCTGGTGATGACGGTCGGCGCTATCCCCTACATGATCGCGGGCGGGCTCCTAAGTTACCGTTGGAGCCTCAACTTCGTGACCCGCCACCGCGAACAGCGGAAGGCTCGCCGCGGACGCCGCCGTGTCGCCCGACAGGAGGCCGGGGAATGACAGCCGAAACAGGCTGTTGACGGACGGCCGGTAATCTGGTGCAGTGTGCCTCGTCCTCGGACGGCGCCACCGGCGGACGACCCGTCAACCATGTTTTCTGTCGGAAAATTTTACAACTGGGGAAACGGTGAGTCGCTAAGTGGTTGAAATCTTTGCTGCCACAATTGTGGCATAGTTCTTGCAAGATTTCCCGTAGTAATCGGTCGCTTGCGCTCCACCATCGGATCGCGGCGCTGTAGGTAGGACGATGACAGGTTGGGTACGCCGACATCGCGCGGTTGGGCTCGCGGGCCTGACGGCCGCGGCTTTTGCCGTTTCAAGCGGCGCGCAGGCCTTCGAGCTGGACGGCCGGGTCACCCCCGATCCCGGGCCCACGCAATATCTCTCGGGCGGCAGCCTGCGCATCGGCCAAGGTTCGAGCTTGGGCGACAGCGCAGTCGACATTTGGATGTTCCTCGAGGTCCCGATCGCCCTGGTCGACAACGTTTACGGAACGTCTGCCCATGCTGGAACCGGCTGGATATATTCCGGCCATTC
>DASWLB010000066.1:0-2267 GCA_036396315.1 Alphaproteobacteria bacterium | reverse complement strand
CGGTCGATCTCGCGCCTGCCGAGCCGGATCAGCGCGCCGCGGATGCGGATGTTCCGCCCCAGCACCTTGCGCGCGATCGCGCCGGCCGCGACGCGGCACGCCGTCTCGCGCGCCGACGACCTCCCGCCGCCGCGATAGTCGCGGATGCCGTACTTCGCCTGGTAGGTGTAGTCGGCGTGGCCCGGCCGAAAAAGGTCCTTGATGGCTTCATAGTCCTTCGAGCGCGCATCCTCGTTCTTGATGAGCAGGCTGATCGGCGTGCCCGTGGTGAGCCCGTTCAAGGTGCCCGAAAGAATCTCGACCGCGTCGGGCTCGCGCCGCTGGGTGACGAAGCGCGACGTGCCGGGACGCCGCTTGTCGAGATAGACCTGGATGTCGGGCTCCGACAGCGGAATGCGCGGCGGCACGCCGTCGACGACGCAGCCGATCGCCGGGCCGTGGCTCTCGCCCCAGGTGGTGACGCGGAACAGATGGCCGAAGCTATTGTGCGACATGGCGGGTGCTGGTCAAATAGCACTCCCCGGCGCGGAAAGGAATCGGCGATGAAGCTGATGTGGTTCCATTTGATGCCCTACACCGAGCTTCCGGCCGACTTCAAGGAGAAGAACCCGTCGGTGTGGGTGACCATCGATTCGGGGCTGTTCGATCCCGAGCGCGCCCACCTCATGTACAACGATTTCATGGACGAGCTCGAATACGCCGCCGATTGCGGGTTCGATGCGATCTGCGTGAACGAGCACCATTCGAACGGGTACGGGCTGATGCCGTCGCCCAACCTGATCGCGACCGCGCTCTCGCGGCGCACGACGGAGACGGCGATCTGCGTCATGGGCAACTCGCTCGCGCTCTACAACCCGCCGACGCGGGTGGCCGAGGAGTTCGCGATGATCGACTGCATCTCGGGCGGCCGGCTCATCGCCGGGTTCCCGGTCGGCACGCCGATGGACACGTGCTACGCCTACGGCCAGAACCCGAGCATGCTGCGCGAGCGCTACCGCGAGGCGCACGACCTCGTCATGCGCGCCTGGACGACGCGCGAGCCGTTCGCGTTCAACGGGCGGTTCAACCAGCAGCGCTACGTCAACGTCTGGCCGCGCCCGATCCAGCAGCCCCACCCGCCGATCTGGATTCCCGGCGGCGGGTCGGTCGAGACCTACCAGTGGTGCGCCGAGATGGACTACGTGTTCTCCTACCTGTCCTATTTCGGCTACAAGCAGGGCAAGTCGATCATGGACGGGTTCTGGGCCGAGATGGCGCGGCTCGGCAAGGACCGCAACCCGTACCGCGCCGGGTTCCTCCAATTCGTCGGCGTCGCCGAATCGCGCCAGCAGGCGATGGAGCTGTACGCGGAGCCGGCCGAATATTTCTACAACAAGTGCCTGCACGTCGCGCCCGCGTTCGGCGGGCCGCCGGGCTACGTGTCCGAAGCGACGCAGCGCGCCGGGCTCACCGGCCAGGTGGCGCGCGCGACCTATCGCGTCGATCGCAAGCTCGCCCAGACGATGGCGGAGATGGTCGATCTCGGCTACGTCGTCGTCGGCACGCCCGACGAGGTCGCCGAGCAGCTGCGCACGGCGGCGACCGAGCTCAATGTCGGCCACCTCATGCTGCTGTTGCAGTACGGCAACATGGGCAAGGACGTTGCCCGCTTCAACACCAAGCTGTTCGCCGACAAGGTGGCGCCGAACCTCAAGGGCATGTTCTCCGAGTGGGAGGATCGCTGGTGGCCCAACCCGCTGCGGCCCGAGGCGCGCGCCGCCGTCCCGTCCTTCACCGCCGCCGCGGCTCAGTAGCTCCGCGTGAGCGAACCGTCGGTCACGACCATCGACGTCGAGGGCTTCCCCGTGCGCGTGTGGCGCAAGGGGGAGGGGCCCACGCTCGGCTTCTTCGCCGGACTCGGCGGTCTGCCGCGCTGGGTTCCGTTCCTCGACCGCCTGGCCGAGCGGCGCACCGTGATCGTGCCGTCCCTGCCGGGCTTCCCCGGCGGCGACCGCGCGCATTCGGTGCTCGACGGCCACCTCGACTGGGTCGTCGCCGCGCGCCGGATCGTCGTCGAGTCGGGCCTCGACGGCGCCGACCTCGTCGGCAGCTCGGTCGGCGGCGCGCTCGCCGCGGAGATGGCGGCGCTGTGGCCGCGCTCGGTGCGCCGCCTCGCGCTCGTCGCGCCGTTCGGGCTGTTCGCCGAGGACGATCCGCCGGAGAACCCGTTCGCCCAGCGCCAGGACGACATACCGGGCCTCCTCTGCGCCGATCCCGAGATCTTCAAG
>DASWLB010000065.1:0-1867 GCA_036396315.1 Alphaproteobacteria bacterium | reverse complement strand
TCGCTCGATGCGGTGCGCGCGAAGATCGGCGGCGCCCGGTTGAGCGAGCCCGAGATCGTATCGATCGTGAAGGACATCGCCGCGCACCGCTATTCCAAGATGGAGATCGCGGCCTTCCTCGCCGCCTCCGCCGGGCTCATGACCGAGGACGAGATTTTCGCGCTCACGCTCGCCATGGCGGGCGCCGGCACGCGGCTCGACTGGAAGAACGGCCCGATCGTCGACAAGCATTCGATCGGCGGCATCCCAGGCAACCGCACCTCGATGATCGTGGTGCCGATCGTCGCCGCGCACGGGCTCACCATCCCGAAGACCTCGTCGCGCGCCATCACCTCGCCCGCCGGCACCGCCGACACGATGGAGGTGCTGGCCCGCGTCGATCTCTCGGTCGAGGAGATGCGCGCGGTGGTCGAGCGCGAGCGCGGCTGCCTGGTCTGGGGCGGGCACGTCAATTTGTCGCCCGCCGACGACGTGCTGATCTCGGTCGAACGACCGCTCGCCATCGACACGCGCGAGCAGATGGTCGCCTCGATCCTGTCGAAGAAGCTCGCGGCGGGCTCGACCCACCTCGTGATCGACGTGCCGCTCGGCCCGACCGCCAAGGTGCGCTCGCGCGCCGACGCGCTCGGGCTCAAGCGCCTGTTCGGGCGCATCGCCGCGCGCATCGGGCTCGTCGTCGACGTGGTCGTTACCGACGGCTCGGCGCCGGTCGGACGGGGGGTGGGGCCCGCGCTCGAGGCGCGCGACGTGATGCAGGTGCTGCGGGGCGACGCGGCGGCGCCCGCCGATCTCCGCGACAAGGCGCTCGCGCTTGCCGCCCGCGTGCTGGCCTTCGATCCGGCGCTCGGGCCGGTCCGGGCCAGGCGGCGGGCGGGCGAGCTCCTGCGCTCGGGCGCGGCGGCCGCGGCGATGGAGCGCATCGTCGCGGCACAAGGCGCGGCCCTGGTGGCGCCCGAGCTCGGCTCGCTCACCCGCGAGGTGACGGCGCCGCGCCAGGGCCGGGTCGCCGCCGTCGATTGTTTCCGCATCGCCCGCATCGCGCGCCTCGCCGGCGCGCCGCTCGACAAGGGGGCGGGAGTCGATCTCCTGGTCCGGCCGGGCGATCGCGTGGCGCTCCGCCAGCCGCTTTACCGCATCCACGCCAGGCACCCGTCCGACTTCCGGTTCGCGACCGAAATGGCGGGCGAGGACCCGGGCGTCGCGATCGCGTCCTGACCCCCCGGGACCGGCCGGGAACGGGCCCGAGAGGCCGATCACGAACCGTTGTACGGCCTTAACCGCCTTCCTATATAGGGGCGGCATAGCGGCTTACGGCATTTCCCCGAAGGGGGGCGCTTGGGTGCCTGATCGGGCCCGGCAGCCCTGCCAGACACAGAGAGGAAGAAATGGCTAAGGCAATCGGTATCGACCTCGGCACGACCAACTCGTGCGTCGCGATCATGGAAGGGTCCGACCTCAAGGTGATCGAGAACGCCGAAGGCGCGCGCACCACCCCGTCCCAGGTCGCCTTCACCGAGGACGGCGAACGGCTGGTGGGCCAGCCGGCGAAGCGCCAGGCGGTCACCAACCCCGAGAACACTTTGTTCGCGATCAAGCGGCTGATCGGCCGCAACTTCGACGACCCGATGGTCTCGAAGGACAAGGGCCTCGTGCCCTACCGGATCGTCAAGGGCGACAATGGCGACGCCTGGGTCGAGGTGCGCGGCAAGAAATATTCGCCGTCGCAGGTCTCGGCCTTCATCCTGCAGAAGATGAAGGAGACCGCCGAGCGCTATCTCGGCGAGCCGGTCAAGGAGGCGGTCATCACGGTGCCCGCCTACTTCAACGATTCGCAGCGCCAGGCGACCAAGGACGCGGGCAAGATCGC
>DASWLB010000064.1:0-1929 GCA_036396315.1 Alphaproteobacteria bacterium | reverse complement strand
CGGGTACTTCGACTTGAAGCCCTCGGCCCACAACGTCATCAGGTTGTTGAGCGTGTCCGAGCCGATCGACTTGAGGTTGCCGGACACGCCGCTCACCGGCTTGTACAAGGGCAGCGAGGGGTCGAGCGATACCCCCTGGGCGGCCGCTGGCAGCGCGAGCGCGCTGAACGCGGCGGCATATGCGAGTTTCCGAATCATGCGATCACGACTCCCTAGGGTTGGCGGTGGCGCGCGGCGAGCCGCCGAAGGGGCGCCCCTCGGTCGGCACGAGCGCCGCGACACCCCCGCTTAGGGGCGGTCGGCTACGCATCTATGACAGAACTGTTGCACTTTGATGACGGGGCTGGGGATAAAATAACGCATTGTTATATCGACGTTTTTCAGGGTTATCGCCGGTTCGGTCAATTGGGCCGAGCGGCCTTGGGCAGATATACGGTGAAGGTCGATCCCTTGCCCGGCGCGCTCTCGATCCGGAGCGCCCCGCGATGGCGGTTCACGATGTGCTTGACGATGGCGAGCCCGAGCCCGGTGCCGCCCAGCTCGCGCGAACGCGCCTTGTCCACCCGGTAGAATCGCTCGGTCAGGCGCGGCAGGTCCTCCTCGGGGATGCCTTCGCCCTCGTCGGCCACGGCGACGGCGACGGCGGGCGATGACACCGGCAGGCCGGGCGGCAGACCGCCGTCGATCGCGCGCGCGCTCACGCGCACCGTCGCGTTCTTGCCGCCGTATTTGATCGCATTGTCGATCAGGTTCTGGAACACCTGGGTCAGCTGCTCGTCGTCGCCGCTCACCACCATCTCGCCCTCCGGCACGTCGAGCGCGATGGTCACCTTGTCGGCGTCGGCCCTGAGCCGCATCGTGTCGGCGACGCCGCGCACGAGCCGGGCCACGTCGACCTCCTCCTCCGGCCGGCGGTGCTCGTCGAGCTCGATGCGCGACAGGGACAGGAGGTCCTGCACGAGGCGCGACATGCGCGTCCCTTGTTGGCGCATCTCCGTGATGAATCGGTTCCGCGCCGGCGCGTCGTCGCGCGCCGGCCCCTCCAGCGTGTCGAGGCAGCCGAGCAGGACCGCGAGCGGCGTGCGCAGCTCGTGGCTCGCGTTGGCGACGAAATCGACGCGCAGCTGCTCGGAACGCTTGATCGCGGTCAGGTCGTGCAGCGCGACGATCGCGATCGTGCCGTCGGTCGCGCGCGTCGGCAGGCGGGCGATGCGCGCGGTGTAGATTTGCTGCACCTGCGTCGTGATGGTGAACTCGACCTCGGCCTCCGTCTCGCCCGCGATCACCCGGTCGGCCGCCTCGAGCAGCGCCGGATTGCGCAGCACCTGCGCGAGGTCGCGCCCGACGATCCGCTCGCCGAGCAGCTTGCGCGCCGCGACGTTGGCGCGCACGAGGTTGCGTTGCGCATCGAGCCGCATCAGCGGATCGGGCAGCGAGTCGAGCACGGATTCGTGCGCGGACACGAGCGACTCGAGCTCCTGACGGCGCTTGTCCCAGGACTGCTTGAGGTGCTCCATCGCCTCGGCAAGCTCGGGGGCGGCGCCGGGACCGTGCAGCGCGGGCAGCGGCGCGTCCTCGCCGCGCACCAGCGCATCGACGTAGGACCCGGCCGAGGCCACGTCGGCGAGATAGATGCGGAGAACCGCGTAGAGCCCGACCAGGGTGGCGAGCGCCGCGAGGATCGCCGGCCCCGGCCGCAGGGCTCCCGTCAGCTCGAGCGCGACCAGCACCGCGATCGGGACTGCGGCGACGATCGCGACCGCCGTCAGCACGCGGCGCCGCGGGATATCGTGACGCGCCATGGCGCAACGATACACAAGGATCGGCCGCAGGTCAGCCCGCCTGCGCGCCGCCTTGTGATTGCCGCCCCGGCCGGTATGATCGCCGGTCGACACCGCGAGACGACGCACCATGCACGCGACGCACGAT
>DASWLB010000063.1:0-4164 GCA_036396315.1 Alphaproteobacteria bacterium | reverse complement strand
CTCGGGCGCCGGGAAGGGCGTATCGCGCAGCCGCACGACGGCGGCGCGCACCGGGTTGCCGGTGCGGACGATCTTGCGGCGGTCGCGCTCGGCGATGCCGGCCACCACCTCGTGCGCGGTGGCGATGCGGTCGACGCGCGGGGCGAGCATGCGGTTGACGCGGCCGAGCACCGCGTTCTGCTCGTGGATCAGCGTCGGCAGGCGGAGCCGCACGGCCGCCATCATGGTGGGCGCCGCCGGGTAGCCGCCGAACCCGACGACCGCATCGGGGCGGAGCCGCTTCAGGATGCGCCGCGCCTCGAAATACCCGCGCGCGAGGCGGGCGAACCCGGCGATCCGCTGCAACGGGTTGCCGATCGGCGAGCCCGCAGTCACGCGCAAGGTCTCGACGTTCGGCAGCGCGTCGCCGAAGCCCTGGCCGCGGCTGTCGGTCACGAGCACGACCTTGACGCCGCGCGCGGCGAGCGCCTCGGCGAGCGCCCGCGCCGGGAAGATGTGGCCGCCGGTGCCGCCCGAGGCGAGCACGACGAGGCGGTTTTCCACGGTCATATCGGCTCCTGCCCCGGGCGGCGCCGCGTCAGCGCGAGCGCCATGCCCATGCCGAGCGCGACCGCGAGCAGCGACGACCCGCCGTAGGAGATGAACGGCAACGTCATGCCCTTGGTCGGCAGCAGGTTCACGGTCGAGCCCATGTTGATGAAGGCCTGCAAGCCGAACTCGGCGAGCAGCCCGGTCACCGCCAGCATCACGAACAGGTTCGACTCGGCGAGCGCGCGCGCGAGCCCGCGCAGCACGACGAAGCCGAACACCAGAAGAACCGCGAGGCAGGCGATCAGGCCGAACTCCTCGCCCGCCACCGCGAACACGAAATCGGCGTGCGCGTCGGGCAGCGCCAGCTTGACCGTGCCCTCGCCCGGGCCGCGGCCGAACACCCCGCCGCTCGCGAACGCCTCGATCGAGCGGCCGACCTGGTAGCCGTCGCCCGCCGCGGGATCGAGGAAACGGTCGATACGGGCGGCGACGTGCGGCAGGACGGAGTAGGCGGCGACGACCGCGCCGACGCCAACGACCGCCAGAAGCGCGACCCAGACGACCGGCAGTCCGGCGACGAAGAACTGCGCGAACCATACCGCGGCGACGACGGCGGCCATGCCGATGTCGGGCTGGGCGACGAGGAGCGCGAGGAATCCGGCGAACAGCACGATCGCGACCGTGTTGCCGGGGAACGGCTCGGTGCCGCGCTGGGCCGCGAACAGCCAGGCGGAGATGACGACGAAGGCCGGCTTGGCGAACTCGGACGGTTGCACCGTCATCGCGCCGAGGCTGATCCAGCGCCGCGCGCCCTTGATCTCGACGCCAAGGATGAAGGTTGCGGCGAGGAGCACGAGCGCGCAGGCCAGCACGATCAGGGCGAGCCGGCGCACGCCGCGCGGCGAGAGCAGCGACACCGCGACCATCAGCGCGAGCGCGGGCAGCATCAGCGCGATCTGGCGGCGCACGAAGTGGAACGGGTCGAGCCCGAGCCGTTCGGCGACGGCGGGGCTCGCGGCGAGCGCCATGAACACCCCGAACGCGGCGAGCACGACGAGGGCGGCCAGCATCCAGCGGTCGACGGTCCACCACCACCGCCCGAGCACCGAGGTATCGCCGCGCTCGAAGGGCTTCACGACGCCTCCTTGACGGCAAGCGCCAACACCTCGCGGCGGAACGCCTCGCCGCGCGCCTCGAAATTGGCGAACTGGTCGAACGAGGCGCAGGCGGGCGAGAGCAGCACCACGGCGCCGGAGACCGCGTCGCGGCGCGCGTCCTCGAACGCCTGGCGCACCGCTGTCGCAAGGTCGCCCGACATCCGCGTCTCGACCTTGCCGGCGAGCGCCTTCGCGAAATCGGGCGCCGCCTTGCCGATCAGGTAGGCGCGCCGCACGCGGGAAAGCGCGTTTGCGGCGGGGCCGAGCCCGTCGTCCTTGGCGAGTCCGCCGGCGATCCAGTAGATCGCGTCGTAGCAGGCGAGCGCGCGTGCCGCCGAATCGCCGTTCGTCGCCTTCGAGTCGTTGACGAACCGCACCCCGGCGACGTCGACCAGGTGCTCCTGGCGGTGCGGCAGGCCGGGAAAGGATTGCATCGCCTCGGCGATGTCCTCGGACGCCGTACCCGCTTCGCGCGCCGCGGCATAGGCGGCGGCCGCGTTCTGCCAGTTGTGCGCGCCGGGCAGAGTCGGGATGCCGTTGAGGTCGGCGACCGTTCGATCGGTTCCGTCGGTCGCGTCGTGAAGGATGCCGCCCGCGACATAGACGCCCCGTTCGAGCGTGCGCGCCGCCGAGATCGGCACGACGCGGCGCGCGCCCTCGCGCTCGAGCTCGGTGCGGATCGCCGCGCCGTAGGCGTCGTCAATGCCGACGATCGCGGCCTGGGCCACCGGGCGAAGCTGTGCGTCGGCGCGCGACCACGGGCGGAAGATGCGCGTCTTGGCGGCGACGTAGCCCGCCATCCCGCCGTGCCGGTCGAGATGGTCGGGGCTCACGTTGACCAGCACGGCGACGTCGAAACGCGCATCGTGGCAGAGGTCGAGCTGGTAGGAGGACAGCTCGAGCGCATAGGCGCCGTCGCGCGGCAGCGGGTCGAGCGCGAGCGCCGGCGTGCCGAGATTGCCGCCGACCTGGACGCGCCGCCCCGACTCGGCCAGGACATGGCCGATGAGCGCCGTAGTGGTGGACTTGCCATTGGTGCCGGTGACGGCGATGACGGTCGCCGCGGGCTCGGCGTCGCAGAACAGCTCGATGTCGCCGACGACCGGGCAGCCGGCCGCGTTGGCGAGCGCGACCACCGGATGCGGCGCGGGATGGGTGAGCGGGATGCCGGGCGACAGCACCAGCGCCTCGAATCCGGACCACGTGCGCCGGTAGAGATCCTCGATCGGCACGCCCTCGGCACGCGCGGCCTCGCGCCGCCCGGCATCGTCGTCCCACGCCGCGATTCGCGCCCCGCTCGCGATCAGCGCGCGCGCGGCGGCGAGCCCCGAGGCGCCGAGCCCGAACACGGCGAGGCTGCGCGCGGCGCACGCGGCGATCGCGATCATCGGTTCCATCCGTGCCGCATGCGCCCTCACCGGAGTTTCAGGGTGGCCAGGCCCGCGAGGGCCAGGATGGTGGCGATGATCCAGAAGCGGATCACGATGGTCGGTTCGGCCCACCCCTTCTGCTCGAAATGGTGATGCAGCGGCGCCATGCGGAAGACGCGCCGTCCGGTCAGCTTGAACGACGCCACCTGCATGATCACCGAGACGGTCTCGAGCACGAACAGTCCGCCGACGATGGCGAGCACCAGCTCGTGCTTGGTGACGACGCTGATCGCCCCCAAGGCGCCGCCGACCGAGAGCGAGCCGGTGTCGCCCATGAACACCATCGCGGGCGGCGCGTTGAACCACAGGAACCCGAGGCTCGCGCCCACCAGCGCGCCGCACAGGACGGCCAGCTCGCCCGCGCCGGGCACGGCGTGGATCTGCAGGTAGTTGGCGAACACCGCGTTGCCCACGAGGTAGGCGATGAGGGCGAAGCAGGCGGCCGCGATCATCACCGGCACGATGGCGAGCCCGTCGAGCCCGTCGGTGAGGTTGACCGCGTTCGAGGCGCCGACCACGACGAAGGCGCCGAGGATCGGGAACAGCCAGCCGAGTTGGATCAGCACCGTCTTGAAGAACGGCACCGCGAGCGTCGTGGTCAGCGGCTCGCGCGTCACGTACATGATCCAGAACACCCCGGCGAGGGCGATGGTCAGCTCGGCCAGCAGGCGGACCCGCCCGCGCACGCCCTTGGACGAACGGCGCGTGAGCTTCGAGTAGTCGTCGGCGAATCCGACCAGCCCGAATCCCGTCGTCACGAACAGCACGGCCCACACGTAGCCGTTGCGGAGGTCGGCCCAGAGCAACGTCGAGACCGCGAGCGCGAGCAGGATGAGCGCGCCGCCCATGGTCGGCGTGCCGGCCTTGGTGATGAGGTGCGAGGCGGGCCCGTCGTTGCGGATCGGCTGGCCATCGCGCTGCCGGCTCTTGAGCCAGCGGATGATCGGCGGGCCGAACAGGAAGCTGATGAGCAGCGCGGTCAGCACCGCGGCGCCGGTGCGGAACGTGATGTAGCGGAACAGGTTGAGCACGCCGACATCGTCGGA
>DASWLB010000062.1:0-1804 GCA_036396315.1 Alphaproteobacteria bacterium | reverse complement strand
AACGGTCGAGGGCACAGTGCTCGCCATGCACATCGTGGACGAGGCGCAGTTCCGTAACCCGGACATCGTCAAGCTGGTCCATGATCGGAAGGGCGACGTGCTCTACACTTCGCGGAGCCCGATTCCCTACTGCAAGTCGTTCTCGCCCGTGCTTGGCGCCCGGCGCATCGGCGGCATTTTCGCCTTCCGTTGGCGCCACCTCAAACGTTTCACCGCGCTGCCCGAATCCCCGCTCGAGATCGCCGAGGCGTGCGATTCGAACCGGCTGATCGACAACGGGCTGCGCCAGCGCGTGGCGCCGGTGCCGTATCGGCCCTACTTCTCGGTGGACAGCCCGTCGGACCTCGCCCTCGTCGAGGGCGCGATCCGGGACGATCCCCTCTGGGGGCGCTACTGATGGCGGTCGCGCGCGACGAGGCGGCACTCGCGCTGCTCGAGGCCGGGCTCGATGGGCCGGAGCGCAGCCGCTCTTCCTATTGGGAACGCGAGCGCAACGAATTCACGATCGATGCAACCGGCCGGTTCGAAGGCGCGACCGTGCTCGGCATGGTGTCGCGGAAGCGCGGACTCGCGCACACGCTCGCGCACCGCATTCTCCAGACGCCGCACCTCTGGATGGGGCGGCGCTTCCCCGCCAATGGCGAATGCCAGCGCCTCGCGCGCGTCATCGCCGCGCGCCAGGGCCGCCAGACGACGCTCGACTTCGTCCGCCAGGCGCTCGCGCTCGCCTTCATCCGCGCCCATGTGTCTCTCGACCGCACGGACGAGGCCTCGCTCGTCATCGGCGACGGGTTCGGCGTGATGACCGCGCTCCTCCTGCTCGCGCTGCCGAAGCGGCGCGTCGTACTCGCCAACCTGACGAAGCCCCTGCTGCTCGATCTCGTCAATGTCCGGAAGTCCGTTCCCGGCGTCTCGCTCGCGTTGGTGTCGAGTGCGGCCGAGATGGACGAGGCGCTCGCGCGGGCCGATCTCCGCCTGATCGCGGTGCGCGCGGACGATTCCGGGCTGATCCAAAGGGCGCCCATTGGGCTTGCCGTCTCGATGGCCTCGATGCAGGAGATGAATCCGCCGGTCGTCGCCGAGTATTTCCGCATTCTGCGGACCAACCCGGCCGAGCGCACCGCGTTCTACTGCGCCAACCGGATGTGGAAGAAGCTTTACGACGGCACCGAGGTGCGGTTCGACGACTATCCCTGGCGGGCTGGCGACCAGGTGCTCTACGACGGGCCGGTGCCGTGGGAGGAGCTGCACTACGACAAGAAGCCGCCCTTCTGGTTCCACCGCCCGGGAGGGCAGAAGGCGATGCGCCTCAGGCTCGCCTTCCTCGAGAAGGATCGCGGCGATGACCCATAACCCCCTCGACGCCATGTTCGAAACCGCGCCCGCGCCGGGCGATTTCGCGCGCGCCTATCTCGGGCATCTGGGCCAAGTGCTCGCCCGGCTCGATGAGGCGCAGATCGCCCGCTTCATCGAGCTGTTGCTCGAGGCCCGCGAGCGCGGCGCCGCCATCTTCTTCCTCGGCAACGGCGGCAGCGCGGCGACGGCGAGCCATTTCGCCAACGACATCGCCATCGGCACGCGCGCGCGGGAGAAACCGTTCCGCGCGGTGAGCTTGACCGACAACGTCGCCGTGATGACCGCGATCGCCAATGACGATGGCTACGACCAGGTGTTCGTGCAGCAGCTCCAGACCAACCTCGTACCCGGCGACGTCGTCGTCGCGATCTCGGCCTCCGGCAATTCGCCCAACGTCGTCAAGGCCGTCGACTACGCGAACGAACGGGACTGCCTGACCGTGGCGCTG
>DASWLB010000061.1:0-3397 GCA_036396315.1 Alphaproteobacteria bacterium | reverse complement strand
GTCGCGCAGCCGGTACGGGTCGATCGGCGGGTCGCCCTCGGCGCGGATCGCGTCGTAGGCGTCGGCGAAGGCGACGTAGTGGGCGAATTCCTGGAAGGCGCCTTCGGCGAGATCGAGGACCTCGTGGCGGTCGAAGCCGCGATCGATGCGCTCGGCGGCGCTCGCCTCGACCAGACGCTTCATCGGTCCGTCGAACAACCCTCCCTGGTGGCCGTCGAAGGAATCCCAGAACTCCTTGCGACATTGCCGCCCGATCCAGTCAAGGTCGCGGGCGCGGCTCCGCGCCGGCCCGTCGAAATACGCGCGGATCACCTCCGCCTCGGCGCCCCAGTAGGGTGCCAGGCGCGCGATCAGCGTCCTGAGTTCGTCGCTCGCCCGCATGATGCCCTCCCACAATGTTTTCCTTTTCTCAACGAGGCCACAAAACGAGCTCGCGTGCAACGGGCGGCAGTTGCGACCAAGTTGACCGGAACCCACGAGACCGCCAAAGTCCGGCCATGGCCGAGGCGCGGCGCGAACTCTCGCGGGACGAGCGGATCGACTGGCTGCGCCTTGCGCGCAGCGAGAACGTGGGCCCGGCCACCTTCTTCGCCCTGATGCGCCATTTCGGCTCGGCCGCCGAGGCGATCGCGCGGGCGCCGGGCCTCTCGGTGCAGGGCGGCAGGTCGCGCCCGATCCGCATCGTCCCGCGCGCCGAGGCCGAGCGCGAGATCGAGGCCGTCGAGGGCGCGGGCGCGCGGCTGGTCGCCTGGGGCGAGCCGGCCTATCCCGAGCCGCTCGCCGCGATCCACGATCCGCCGCCGCTGATCGCCGTCGCGGGCCACGCGCACCTCTTGTCCGCCCGCACGGTCGCGGTGGTCGGCGCCCGCAACGCCTCCGCCGCCGGGCGGCGCTTCGCGCACGACATCTCGTCGGCGCTCGGCCGCGCCAAGCTCGTCGTCGTTTCCGGGCTTGCGCGCGGCATCGACGCCGCGGCGCATGAGGGGGCGCTCGCGACAGGCACAGTCGCCGTCGTCGCCGGCGGGATCGACGTCGCCTACCCGCCGGACAACGCCGCACTGCAGGAGCGCATCGCCCGGGAAGGCGCGCTGGTGAGCGAGCAGCCCTTCGGCACGCGCCCGATCGCCCAGCATTTCCCGCGCCGCAACCGGCTGATCTCGGGCCTGTCGCTCGGGGTCCTCGTGGTCGAGGCGGCGCAACGCTCGGGCTCGCTCATCACCGCCCGCATGGCGCTCGAACAGGGGCGCGAAGTCTTCGCCGTGCCCGGCTCGCCGCTCGACCCGCGCTGCCGCGGCTGCAACGAGCTGATCCGGAAAGGCGCCGTCCTCACCGAGCAGGCCGAGGACGTGCTCGACGCCCTCGACGGCATCCTGTCCCGCCCGCTGGGCGAGCCGGGCGGCACGGGGTTCCGGCCGCGCGAGCCCGAGATTCCCGAGGAATCCGAGCTTGCCCGCGCCCGTCCGGCGATCGTCGAGGCGCTCGGCCCGACCCCCGTGACGGTTGACGAGGTGGTGCGCCAATGCCAATTGTCTGCCGCGGTCGCAATCACGGTGCTGCTGGAGCTCGAGCTTGCCGGACGGCTGGAACGCCATCCCGGCAACAAGGTTTCCTTAATTTTGTAAACCATCTCGCAACCAGCGGCCCCTAGCATCGTAGAAAGGAAGGGTTTTTGAAGGCCGAGCCGCGCCCCATGGACGTCGTCGTCGTCGAGTCTCCCGCCAAGGCGAAGACCATCAACCGCTATCTCGGCAGCAACTACAAGGTGCTGGCGAGCTACGGCCACGTCCGCGACCTGCCCGCCAAGGACGGATCGGTGCGCCCGGACCAGGATTTTGCCATGTCCTGGGAAGTCGATCCCAAGGCCGAAAGGCACCTGTCGGAGATCACCAAGGCGCTCAAGGGTGCCGGGCACCTCTACCTCGCGACCGACCCGGACCGCGAAGGCGAGGCCATCTCCTGGCACGTGCGCGAGATCCTGAAGAACCGCAAGGCGCTCGAGGGCGTCGATGTGAAGCGCGTCGTGTTCCACGAGATCACCAAGGATGCGGTGCTCGAGGCGCTGAAGCATCCGCGCGAGCTCGACCGCGAGCTGGTCGATGCCTATCTCGCCCGCCGCGCGCTCGACTACCTCGTGGGCTTCACCCTCTCGCCGGTGCTGTGGCGCAAGCTGCCGGGCTCGCGCTCGGCCGGCCGCGTGCAGTCGGTGGCGCTCCGCCTCGTCTGCGAGCGCGAGGCCGAGATCGAAGCCTTCAAGCCGCGCGAGTACTGGACGGTCGAGGCGCTGTTCCGCACCACCGCGAACGGCCAGATGAAGGCGCGTCTCACCCATCTCGACGGCCGCAAGCTCGACCGCTACGACCTGCCCGACGCGGCGACGGCCAACGCCGCGGCCGACGCGATCCGCAAGGGCGCGTTCCACGTCGCCCAGGTCGAACGCAAGGCGGTCAAGCGCAACCCGTACCCGCCCTTCATCACCTCGACCCTGCAGCAGGAAGCGTCGCGCAAGCTCGGCCTCGGCGCCTCGCGCACCATGCGCGTCGCGCAGAAGCTCTACGAGGGCGTCGAGCTCGGCGGCGAGACCGTCGGCCTCATCACCTACATGCGGACGGACAGCGTGACGCTCGCCCAGGTCGCGGTCGAGGCGCTGCGCGGGCTCGTCGTGCGCGACTACGGCCAGCAGTATTTGCCGGACAAACCGCGCATCTATCGCTCGACGGCCAAGAACGCGCAGGAAGCGCACGAGGCGATCCGCCCGACCGACGTGACGCGGCGGCCCGAACAGGTCGCCCGCCATCTCGACGCCGACGAGCGCCGGCTCTACGAGCTTATCTGGAAGCGGACCGTCGCGTCGGCGATGGAAAGCGCGACCCTCGAGCAGACCGCGGTCGATATCGTCGCGGCCGACCGGCGAACCACCATGCGCGCGACCGGCACGGTCGTGTTGTTCGACGGGTTCCTCAAGCTCTACCAGGAGGACCGCGACGACGCCGCGGACGAGAACGGCGACGCCGAGGCCATCCTGCCGCGCGTCGCCGAGGGCGAGAGTCTGGCGACCGGCCAGGTCACGCCGGAGCAGCACTTCACCAAGCCGCCGCCGCGCTACACCGAGGCGAGCCTAGTCAAGCGTCTCGAGGAGTTGGGGATCGGCCGGCCGTCCACCTACGCCTCGATCCTGTCGGTCCTGCAGGACCGCCAATACGTTCGTCTCGAGAGCCGCCGCTTCATACCCGAGGATCGCGGGCGGATCGTCACGGCGTTCCTCACCGGATTCTTCAAGCGGTACGTCGAGTACGGATTCACCGCCGACCTCGAAGCGAAGCTCGACGACATCTCGGGCGGCGAACTCGACTGGAAGCAGGTGCTGCGCGATTTCTGGTCCGCCTTCTCGGTCGCGGTC
>DASWLB010000060.1:0-3073 GCA_036396315.1 Alphaproteobacteria bacterium | reverse complement strand
GCGTGATCGCGCGCGCGATGGCCGAGGCGGGCGTCGGGTTCGACGCGCTCGACGGGGTGGCCGCGACCGGCGGGCCCGGGCTGATCGGCGGGGTGATCGTCGGCGTCATGACCGGCAAGGCGATCGCCGCGGCGCGCCGGCTCCCGTTCATTGCGGTCAACCATCTCGAAGGGCACGCGCTTACCGCACGGCTCACCCACGACGTCGCCTTCCCCTATCTCGTCCTGCTCGCGACCGGCGGGCATTGCCAGTTGCTCGTCGTCGAGGGCGTCGGGCGCTACCGCCGGCTCGGCACGACGGTGGACGATGCGGTGGGCGAGGCGTTCGACAAGGCGGCGAAGATGATGGGGCTCGGCTTCCCCGGCGGACCGGAGGTCGAGTCGCGCGCCAAAGGCGGCAATGCGCGGCGTTTCGCCCTGCCGCGCCCGCTCAAGGGCAGGCCGGGTTGCGACTTCTCGTTCTCGGGGTTGAAGACCGCGCTGCGCCAGGCGATCGCGGGCCTGCCGCCGGGTGCGCTCGCCGAGCGCGACGTGGCCGATTTGTGCGCTTCGGTGCAGGCGGCGATCGTCGAGGTGATGGAGGACCGCACGTCGCACGCGATCGACGCCTTCCGCGCGCGCCATGCCGCGGGCGACACGTTGGTCGTCGCGGGCGGCGTCGCCGCCAACACGGCCTTGCGCGAATCGCTGTCGCGGCTCGCCGCGCGCGCGGGGCTTCGCTTCGTCGCGCCGCCGCAGGCGCTGTGCACCGACAACGGCGCGATGATCGCCTGGGCCGGGCTCGAGCGTCTGCGTCTCGGATTGGTCGATGGGCTCGACTTCGCGCCCCGCCCACGCTGGCCGCTCGACCCCGACGCGCCGCGCGCGGTGGGCGCCGGGGTGAAGGCGTGAGTGGGAAGGTTCCGCCGCCATCGGCCGCGCGCTACAGTGTCGAGTCCGAGGCGCTTCCGGACGGCAGGGAATGAACGATGCCGGCAATCTCGATCGGCGATGCGGAGATTTTTTACGAGGAGGCGGGCGAGGGCCCGCCGCTGATGCTGGTGCCGGGCTTGGGCGGCGTCGGCGCGTTCTGGGCGCCGCAGATCGCCGCGTTCAAGCGCCGGTTCCGCTGCATCACCCACGACCATCGCGGCTGCGGCCGCTCGACGCGGTCGCGCATCGCTTACTCGGTCGAGCAGATGGCAACGGACGCGCTCCGCCTCATGGACGCGCTCAAAATCGAGCGCGCGCACTTTGTCGGCCATTCGACGGGCGGGGCCATGGGCCAGGCGATCGCGCTCGACCATCCGGAACGGCTCGACCGGCTCGTGCTGTCCGCGACCTGGGCCGGGCCCGATCCGTTCTTCCAGCGCTGCTTCGCGGTCCGGCGCGAGGTGCTGGAAAAGCTCGGCCCCGCGAGCTATCAGCGCGTGACCAACGCGTTCCTGTGGCCGCCCTACTGGATCAAGGCGAACGCGGAAAAGCTCGCCACCATGGAAAAGGCGGCGCTCGCCGATCCGCAGCCGCTCGACATCGCGCTTTCGCGGATCGATGCCATCGTGCGCTTCGACCGGCGCGCCGGCCTCGCCCGGATCAAGACGCCAACGCTCGTGATCTGCGCCAAGGACGACATGGTGACGCCGGCGCATTTGTCCGAGGAGATCGCCGCCGCGGTGCCGGGCGCGAAGCTCGCCATGCTGGAGAAGGGCGGGCATTTCTGCCCCGCCTCCGAGGCCGAAGCCTACAACGCGGCGCTCATCGCGTTCCTCGGCTAGAAGCGCAGCGCAGGGAGGACAAGATGTACCGAGCGACCGAAGGAATCGTGCTTCCGACCACCATCATCGGCTCCCTGCCCAGGCCCGCCTGGTACACCGAGCAGCTCGGCACGCGCACCTTCCGCGAGGCGATGGTCAACCTGCACTTTCGCGAGCAGTACATCGACGCGGTGTCGTCGTACCTGCGCGACCAGGAGCTCGCCGGGCTCGACATCTGCACCGACGGCGATTGCCGCTTCGATTCCGACGTCGGCGGCCATAGCTGGTTCTCTTACGCGCCCAATCACATGGACGGGTTCTCGGGCGCCATCGCCTACAAGTTCAAGGGCGGGCGCGCCGGCATGGCGCACCCGCGCGGCCACATCCTGCACGAGGTGCTGGAGACGCGCGTGATGCCCGACCTGGTCGGACCGGTGACGCGCGGCAATTTGCAATACACCGCGATCTGGAAGACGGCACAGCGCCTGACCGCGAAGCCGATCAAGTTCGGCACCATCACGCCCGAGCTGATCGCCATGTCGGTGCGCGACTTCCACTATCGGGACCTGCGCGATTCGATCCTCGCCGTGGGCGAGGCGCTGAACGAGGAGCTCAACGAGCTTGCCGACGGCGGGTGCCGCGCGATCCAGATGGAAGAGCCGCAGATCCATCTGCTCGCCGCCAAGGGCCTGTCCGACAACGTGCTCAACCCCGAATTCATGGTCGAGGTGTTCAACAAGACGGTGAAGGGCCTGCGCGCGCGCACCGAGGTGTGGTGCCACACCTGCTGGGGCAATCCGGCGCAGCAGCGCTTGTTCGACAAGGCGCAAAGCTACCGGCCGGCACTCGAGCCGCTCAACCGCGTCGACGCCGACATCATCACCTTCGAATGCTGCAGCTCGGGCGGCGCCGACCTCGAGGACATCGGCAAGGCGATCACCGACAAGAAGATCGCGATCGGCGTCGTCGATCACCACTCGCTGCAGATCGAGCGGCCGGACGAGGTGGCCGCCACTATCCGCAAGGCGCTCAAATACATCCCGGCGGAGCGGCTCGTGCTCGCGTCGGACTGCGGCATGGGGCGCGAAGGGATGAGCCGCCGGCACGCGTTCTACAAGATGGTCTCGATCGTCAAGGGCACGAACATCGTGCGCCGCGAGCTCGGCCTGCCCGAGGCGCCGGTGCTCGCGGCCGACGACCGCTACTCGATGGTCGAAAGCGGCTAGACTCGCGCCACCGCCGCGGTGGGATTCGCCGGCGACCGCGTTTGGCGCCGGGAATCGCCCTGCGGCGTGGGACAGTTCCCACTCGCGCGCGCCCCCATTCGGGCGGATAATCCCC
>DASWLB010000059.1:0-2102 GCA_036396315.1 Alphaproteobacteria bacterium | reverse complement strand
GCAGTCGGCACGCGGAGAAGAAGTCCCGCCGCGCCGCCTCGACCATCGCGGGCGTCCCCGAGGCATAGACCTGATGGCCCGACAGGTCGGGATGATCTTCCATGACGGCCCGGTGGACAAGGCCCATCCGCCCGGTCCAGCCGTCCCCGGGTTGGGGTTCGGACAGGACCGGCACGAAGCGGAAGCCGCGGACGGTTTCCTGCCAGCGCGCGGGGACATCGGGCATGTAAAGGTCGCCGCGCGCGCGACAACCCCAGTACAGCGTCATGGGGCGCGCGACGCGGCGCAGGATCGCATACTCGACGATCGCCTTGATCGGCGCGAAGCCGGTGCCGCCCGCCATGAGGATGATCGGCTTGTCCGAGTCCTCGCGCAGGTAGAACGTGCCGAGCGGCCCTTCGAAGCGCAGCACCTCGCCGACCTTGAGGGCGGAGAACACGCGGTCGGTAAACGCCCCGCCCGGGGTGTGGCGGATGTGCAGCTCGATGTCCATCATGCCGCCGCCGAGATCGGGCGCGGTCGCGATCGAATAGCTGCGGCGGCGCCCGCCCTCGAGCAGGAAATCGACGTACTGACCGGCGGCGTACAGCATGTTGTCGTTGTAGGGCAGGCGCAGCCCGACCACGGCCACGTCGGGCGCCGGCCGGTCGATCCGCTTCACCCGGCACGGCACGATGTTGGGCTTGGCCATCTGCAGCGTGAGCTCGTGCGCCTCGACGACCAGGTCGGTGAGCGGCGTCGCCTGGCAAAGGAGCGCGTAGCCCTCGGCGATCTGCGCCTCGGTGAGGCAGAAATTGTTGATCTTGCCGTAATCGACCCGGCCTTCGAGGATGCGCGCCCGGCACGTGGTGCACGAGCCGGCGCGGCAGCTGTAGGCGAGGTTGCACCCCGCCGCGAGCCCGGCGACGAGCACGGTCTTGCCGTCCGCGACCTCGAAGCTGCGCCCGCTCGGGCGCAGGGTTACCGCGAAGCCCACGCCCCCTCCGCGCCGCCTACTCCTTGTCCCAGTCGCGCACGGTATCGACGTTGCGCTTGCGGAGCTCGCTCATGTAGGCGGCGAGCACTTTCTTGCCCGGCAGGCCCTTCGCCTCGGTGCTTTCGGCCCATTCCTTCGGCAGGTTCGGCATCGCGGCGGCCCAGCGCTTGCGGTCGCCGGCCGGCAAGTCGGCGAACGTGACGCCCTGCTTCTTCATCTGCTCCGTGAAGTTCTTGTCGCGGTCGACCTCGAACGCGACGTAGCGCGGACCGTATTCGGCCGACGCCTCGCGCACGATCTTCTGCGCCCACGCCGGCAGCGAATCGAGCGCCCGCTTGTTCACGCTGACCGTCGGCGTGATGACCGAGCCGAAGCCGGCGTTGGTGAAGTTCTTCGCGACCTGATAGGTGCGGAACGGAAACGCCAGCACGACCGACATCACGTAGCCGTCGTAGAGCCCGTTCCGGATGTCGTTGTAGGATTCCGCCATCGCCGCGTTCACGGCGACGGCGCCGGTGCCGCGCAGATAGTTGGCGAACGACCCGCTCGCGCCGATCTTGTGTCCCTTGAGGTCGTCGAGCTTGGCGACCGGGAAGTTGGTGACGAGCCACATGCCGGTGTTGCCCGCCGACGACAGCCGGTACTGGTTGTGCTTTACCCAGGCCGCGTCCATCTCCGGTACCTGCCGGCGGATCGCCGCGTCGATCTCCATGATCGTCACTGCGCTGCCGACGCCGAACGGCACCACGCGCACGTACTGCTCGAGCGGCAGCTTGGATTCCTCGAAGTTGGTGAAGTTGAGGCCGTAATGCGCGATGCCCTCCTCCACCGCCTCGAACACCTCGGTGAACTTGGCGAGCGACTGCGCGTAGGCCTCGGTCCACTCGATCTTGAAATTCTTGTTCTCGGCGGCGATGCGCCGGTTGATCTCGGGGATGATCTGTTCCTTGACCACCTTGAGCGGGCCGAGATGCGGCGGCGACCCGGCGACCGAGGTCCACTTGACGACCGTCTGGGCCGCGGCGGGCGCGATGAAGCCCGCGGCCGCCAACCCGCACAACGCGGCGAGCACGATCTTGCGTGACATGGTGCCTCCTCCTTCGGCATTTTTGGATCGGCGGCGCTG
>DASWLB010000058.1:0-1814 GCA_036396315.1 Alphaproteobacteria bacterium | reverse complement strand
GACGAGCGGACGCTCGCCGATCACGACCAGCTTGTCGTTCTTGCCCGGAAAGTTGAGATAGACCGGCCCCTTGGCGGCGGGCTGCGCCGGTGCGGCGGGCGGGGCCTGCTGGGCGAGCGCGGCCGGGACGAGCCCGGCCGGCATGGTGCGGGCGAAGGGGATGGCGCCGCCCACCGCAGCGCCCAAAGCCGCGAGACCGGCCGTTCCGAGGAAGCCGCGCCGGTCGATACCGGTCCGGCGGCCGAACACGACCGCATCGGCGCGTTCCGGGTCGTCATCATATAGCTCGTGCAGGGACCGCTCGACGGTGCCGGGCATGGCGCTTCTCCTCCCATTCGGACGTATGACCGAGGAGAAACGGGCGAGGGTTGTGGATTATTCCCCGGCCGACGGGCGTCACGCGAGACAGGGCTTCGACCGCGAGCGGCTGTCCGCGAGCAGCTGGCGCAACGGGCCTTCGATGGGATCGCGATGGATCGAATAGCGCTGCAACACGGCGACGACCGTGCGGAAATGGGCCTCGTCCATCCCTTCGGCGACGGCGAGGTAGCCGATGCCCTCGTTGGACCAGGCCGTGGCGTACGGCCGGCCCGTCCCCGCCCCTTCGAGCGAATTCGGTGCGCCGTCCAGGAACACGAACAGGCTGAGCTTGCACCCGCGCGTGCCGACGTAACCGAAGTGAAGCAGGTTCCCGGAGCCGGCCTCGAACGCCTCGGCGGTGCGCAGCGCGAGGCGCGCCGCCGAAAGGTCCGGCGCCGCGAACGCGCGTTCGGCGCCGGCGGCGACGGCCGTTCTCCTTGCGTCAGCGGACGGCGCGCCGAGCTGGGCGCTCCACGCCTTGTGGCGATCGAGTGCCGCCTGGTAGGTCGAAGACGGCGTCCGCGGTTCGAACGGCGTCAGGGCCAGGAACGCGGTCGCGACGGCGACAAGTCCGGCGATGCATGCGGCGAGGAGACCCCGCCGGTGCGCCCCCGCACGGACCGGCGGCGCATCGAACGGCGCGGCGTTCGGTTCCGCGATCGCATCGGGCAGCACCGACTTGAGTTTGGTCAATTGCGCGATCTGCGCCGCGACGGCGGGGTCGCGCGCGGCGGCATAGGCAATGCGCGCCGCGTCGGCGGCGTCGAGCTCGCCGTCGACGTAGGCGCTGATCTCGGCGAATTCGGGCTTTCCGTCCGTCATGCCTTCGACCGCACGGAGTCGCGCGCGAGCGGGACGACGCGGGCTTCCCCCATCGCCGTCAAGAGCGCCTGCCGGGCGCGCGCGAGCCGGCTCATGACCGTTCCGAGCGGAATCCGGAGGAGCGTGCTCGCCTCGCCATATTTGAATCCGGCCACGTCGATCAAAGCGATCACCTGCCGATGATCGTGCGACAATTTCGCGAACGACATCCGCACCGCGAGCGCGTTGATGCCGCGTTCGTGCAGCGTGACCCATTCGCCGAGATGCACATCGCGATCGATGTCCTCGAGCGGCGCCTTGGGGCTGGTATGGCTGCGCCTCACGCGATCGCGCCAAGAGTTGTGCAGGATGCGGAACAGCCACACCCGAAACGCCGTGGCGTCGGTCGGTACATTGTTCGCGGCGAGCGCCTTGAGGGCGGTCTCCTGCACGAGGTCGCGCGCCTCATCGCCGCTCCGCGCAAGGGTCAAGGCGAACCCGTAGAGGCCCTTGTAATGGGACTGAAGCCGTTGTCTCGCCGCCGCGTCCAAGACCGCACCCCGTGCGCGTCGCGAGACGGACCTTAGGAGATGCGCCGGATGGCCGCAAACGGATTGTCGGGACGGTGCGGGCGGAATTGCCCGCGTCAGCTG
>DASWLB010000057.1:0-3827 GCA_036396315.1 Alphaproteobacteria bacterium | reverse complement strand
GGATTCACGCGAGACGTGAGCGACATGTACGTCGTAGACCCGGTATCCCGACTACGCGTGCTGCGGCCGAACCTCGACACCGGACGGGTCCGGACCGATTCGCTTGGCTTTCGCAATCCGGAAATTCCGCAGCCGAAGCCGCCCGGTACCGTCCGGCTGGCATTCGTCGGCGCCTCGACGACATTCTGCGCCGAAGCGTCATCGGACCAGGCGATATGGCCGGCCATCGTCGCGCGACGGCTGCAGGAGGCCCATCCCGAAGTCAAAATCGATTACGTGAACGCAGGTATTCCTGGCTTCGTGGTCGAGACTTCGAGAACGAACTTCGTTTCGCGCGTTGCACGTCTGCAGCCCGACATCGTCATAATTTATCATGCGACCAACGATCTAAGCGGTGACACACGTCGCATCGCGGCCGAGCGCGGGTTCAATGACGAGGCGCCGGAACGAGCAAGCTGGCTCGCGCGCCGTTCAGTGTTGGTCAATCTCGTCGAAAAGAACGTCGCAGCATGGACTCGTCGCGACCAGGTGATTCGCGGCGAGAATCAGCTCGAATTTGACCCTGAGCCGCTCGCTGCGGACTTCGAGGATCGAATGGTTGGCCTTATCCGCGCAGCACAAGAATCCTCCATGATCGTGGCCGTCGCCACGTTCTCGACACGGGTTCGCCGAGGGCTGACGCCGGAGGAGCAGAAGAGCGCGCTCATCACCGCGGCCTATTACATGCCATACATGTCCGTGGAGGGGTTGATCGAGGGCTATGCGGCTTATAACCGAGCGATCGGCCGAGCGGCGCGGAGGACGGGCGCGCTTCTCGTTGCCGGCGAGAATTCCATCCCGGCCGACGCCGATCATTTCGTAGATTCCGTCCACTTCTCCGACAAGGGGAGTGCGCGCATGGCGGATCGGCTGATTGGGGCGATGATTGTACATGATGCGATGACCGCCCTGATCCGAGACCGCGCCGCGAAGAACCGCTGACGTCACGGGGCGACACGGAGGATCGCAGAAGAACGCGTTTGCTGATCGGCACGTCTGGCTGATCACGTTGTTGCATACGCCGCGCGCAGCGCCCTCGCTTGCGAGGCCCGGTTGAAGCTGGTAGACCCCGTCGCGTGCAGCAGCGCATCCGCATCGCCCCCTCGATCCTCGCCGCCGATTTCGCAAAGCTGGGCGAGGAGGTGCGCGCGGCGACCGCGGCGGGCGCCGACTACATCCACGTCGACGTGATGGACGGCCACTTCGTGCCCAACATCACGATCGGGCCGCAGGCCGTGAAGGCGCTGCGCGCGCATTCGGCGCTGCCGTTCGACGTCCACCTGATGATCTCGCCGGCCGATCCGTTCGTCGCCGCGTTCGCCGAGGCGGGCGCCGACATCATCACCGTGCATCCGGAAGCGGGTCCGCATCTCCACCGCACGGTGCAGCTCATCCACGCCCACGGCAAGAAGGCGGGCGTCTCGCTCAACCCGGCGACTCCGGTCGAGGCGGTCGCGCACCTCATGGCCGACATCGACCTGGTGCTCGCCATGACGGTCAATCCGGGCTTCGGCGGCCAGGAGTTCATCCGCTCCCAGCTCGACAAGATCCGCGCGCTGCGCGCGCTCATCGACGAGGGCGGGCGCGCCGTCGATCTCGAGGTAGACGGCGGCGTCAACGAGGAAACGGCCAAGCTCGCCGTCGCCGCCGGCGCCGACGTGCTGGTCGCGGGCACCGCCGTGTTCCGCGGCGGCGCGGCGGCCTATCCCGAGAACATCCGCCGTCTCCGGGGCGGCGGCGGCTGACAGCGCGGCAATGCGCTGGCGCCCCTTCGCCCGGCTGCGCGCCCGACTCACGCGGATCACAAGGCGGCGCATCGCTGCCGCGCTGATGTCCCGGCTGTACGCGACCGGCCTCTATCGTGCGACGCTCAGCGCCCGCACCGGCGGGCCGTTCGAGCACGCGCCGTCCGAGCCCTGGCCCGGCGATTCGAACCTCGGCGCCGCGGTCATCGCCGGCCGCTTCGCGCTCGCGGGGCAGACGCTCGCCGCGGACGGCGACGGCGCGGCGGCGCCGTGGGACGCGCTCGGCGTAACCGACGCCTATCGCGCGGCGCTGCACGGGTTCGACTGGCTGCGCGACGTGCGCGCGGCGGGCGGCGATGCGGCGCGGCTTGCCGCACGGCGCATCATCGACGACTGGATCGCGCGCGAGGCCCCCATCCGCGCCGTGCCCTGGCGCGCCGACGTCTTGGCGTCGCGCATCGCCGCGTGGCTCGCCCAGTCCGAATACCTCTGGGCCGGCGCCAACGACGAGTTCCGCGCCCACTTCGAGGCGAGCCTCGCGCGCCAGGCCCGCCATCTCGCCCGCGCCGCGCGCTACGCGCCCGACGATGCGAATCGCATCGTGATCTTTAAGGCGCTGATCTACGCCGCCCTCGCGATGCCCGCGTCGCGCCGGCGTCTTGCGCGCTGGATCGCCCAGCTCGATCGGGCGATCGCGATGCAGGTGCTCGCCGACGGCGGCCATGTCGAGCGCAGCCCCGAAGTGCACCTCGCCGCCCTCCGCCACCTCGTCGACATCCGCGCCAATCTGCGCGAGGCAGGTCTCGAAGTGCCGGCCTCCCTGCAGGGCGCGATCGACCGCATGGCGCCGATGCTGCGCTTTTTCCGCCACGGCGACGGCGGGCTCGTCCAGTTCAACGATTCGAGCGAATCGCGCGATTGGCTGATCGACATGGTGCTGACCCACGCCGATGCGCGCGGCAAGCCGCTCGCATCCGCGCCGCACACGGGGTTCGAGCGGCTCGCCGCCTCGCGCACCTTGCTCGTGGTCGACGCGGGCGCGCCGCCGCCGCCCGGACTCGACCTTCACGCGCACGCCGGCACGCTCGCCTTCGAGATGAGCGTCGGCAAGGAGCGCATGGTGGTAAATTGCGGCGCCTATGTCGGGCCGAACGCCGCCTGGCGCGACGCCCAGCGCGCGACCGCGGCGCACTCGACGCTCGTCGTCGAGGACGTGAACTCGTCCGAGCTGCTGCCGGGTGGCGGGCTTGGGCTGCGTCCGCGCGCGGTCACGGTCGAGCGCCGCGAATCCGACGGCTCGGTGTGGATCGACGCCGCCCACGACGGCTACGTGCGGCTGTTCGGCCTCACCCACCGGCGGCGGCTCTATCTGTCCTCGGGGGGCGACGATCTGCGCGGCGAGGACACGCTCACCGGTCGCGGCCACCACAAGTTTGCGGTGCGCTTCCACTTGCACCCGTTGGTCAAGGCTTCGCTCGTGCAGCGCGGCTCGTCCGTGCTGCTCCGGCTGGGTTCGGGCGCCGGCTGGCACCTGCGCGCAACCGGCGGCGTCACCAACCTGCAGGAGAGCGTCTATCTCGGACCGGCGGGCGAGGTGCGGCGCACCGACCAGATCGTGATCTCGGCCGCGACCAAGGGCGACGGCGCGCAGATCAAATGGGCCTTCACCCGCGTGCCGGCGTGAGTTGGCGATCAAGAAACGAGTCGCGCCTTTTGTCGGCGGTTTTGTCATGCGCATTGCGCTTGACGCATGGCGCAAGACACGTCATGTTTGACCATGATTCGAAGCTATCGCGATGCCAGGACTCGGGCGTTCGCCGATGGCAAGCTTGTCAAGCCGTTTCAAGGTTTCAAGAAGCAGGCCGACAAGCGGCTCGCAATCCTCAACGCCGCGAAATCGCTGCGAGACCTCGCGGCATTGCGCAGTAACCGGCTCGAGGCACTGGCGGGCGACCGAAAAGGCCAGTTCAGTATTCGGATCAACGCGCAGTACCGCATCTGCTTCGATTGGCCCGCCAACGAGGACGGACCGCTGAACGTCGA
>DASWLB010000056.1:0-13525 GCA_036396315.1 Alphaproteobacteria bacterium | reverse complement strand
GATGCCGAAATCGATGCCGAGCCCGATGAACAGCACCGCGAAGGCGACCGAGATCAGGTTGAGGCTGCCGACCGCAAGCGCCGCGAAGCATCCCGTCCACACGAGCCCGACGAGCAGCGTGACGACCGTCGCGAACACGAGGGCGCCGGAGCCGAGCCCGGCGAACAACAGCGCGGTGACCAGCACGATCGAGAGGAGGCTTGCGGTCACGGCGCCGTTGCGCACGCTCGCCAGCTCGTCGTCGGCGAGCGCGGCCGCGCCGGTAATGCGCACAGTGACGCCTTCGGCGATCGCGGGCGGCAGCGAAGCGACGGCCGCGCGGATCGCGTCGAGCGCCTTGCCCGACGGCGACAGCGAGGCGAAGTCGGGTCGCGGCTGGACGAGAAGGATCGCCCGCCCCGTCCCGCCCGATCCCTCGCCCGCGATCAGCGCGCTCCAGTCGATCCGCTCGTCGCGGCCCGCCAACCGGGCCTCGGCGACGCGCGCGATCGGATCGAGCACCGGCGTGAGATCCGCCGCGGCATCGCCGTCGGCGATCGCGCGCGCCGCATCGCCCATCACCGCGGCGAAGCCGCGCAAGGTCATGTCGGCGTTGAGGGTGGCAAGCAGCGGCTGCGCGTCGGCAAGGCGCTGGGCGAGGCGCAGAAGCTCGTCGGTTTCGAGATAGAGGAGCCCGTTGCGGCGGAAGAACGGGTCGCCCGCCGGATCGTCCACGCGACGGAACAGCGCGTCCTGTTGCGTGAGTCGTTCGGCGAGCGAGCGCGCGGCGTCGCGCGCCGGGCCGGCCGACGTCGCTTCGACGACGACGAGCGCGGCATCGACGAACTGCGGGAAGGCGCGCTTGAAATCCTCGTAGTCGCGGCGGAACGGCACTTCCGGTGCGATCATGTCGGCGGTGTCGGTGTTGATGCCGAGTTGCCCGAACGTGATTACTCCGGAGAGCGCCGTCGCCAGCGCGGCCAAAGCGATCACCCAGCGCGCGCGGCGGTGCATCAGCCGCGTCCAGCCGGCCAAGAGCCGGCCGATGCGGGCCGCCGTTTCGGGATCGGTGCTCGGGCGGTCGATCATGCGCGAACGGATCGCAACCTACGCGCGGCGCGGCGGCGTGTCATCTTGCGTTTGGCGTCGATCGGCCACACATCTCGGGGCGACGGCGATGTTGATGGGAGATGTTTCGTGGTGAGGATTGTCGCATTCCTGGCGATGTTCGCCGCCGCCCTGGCGTTGCGGGCGCCCGCCGCCCCGGCGGCCGACCCCGCCGCGCAAGCGGTCGAGAGCTTCCACGAGGCGCTGATCGGCGTCATGAAGAACGCCGAGCGACTCGGCTTCCGCGGCCGCTACGAGGCGCTCTCCCCCGTCCTCGCCAAGATGTTCAATTTACCGTACATGGCGCGCGTCGCCGTCGGCGCCTATTGGGACAAGTTCGACGACGCGCAGCGCAAGGCCCTGGTCGATGCGTTCACCCGCATGACCGTCGCGACCTACGCGGACCGGTTCGATTCGTTCTCGGGCGAGCGGTTCCGCCTGGACGGAACGACGCCGTCGCGCGGCGACGCCGTCGTCGTCGCCAGCGCCATCGTGAAGTCGAACGGCGAGGCCGTGCCGCTCAACTACTTCATGCGGCCGACCGAGGACGGATGGAAGGCGATCGACGTGTTCCTCAAGAGCGGCATCAGCGAGCTGGCGACCAAGCGTTCGGAATACGCGAGCATCCTCTCCCGCGCCGGGTTCGATGCGCTGATCGCCGAGATCGACCGCAAGGTGAAAACCATCTCCGGCGGCTAGCGCGGTTACTGCGATACCAACAATTCAAAACCCGTTCGTGCTGAGTGCCGCGTGCGCAGCGCGCGGCGTATCGAAGCACGAGCGGGGCCGTTCGCCCTTCGATACACGCCCGTGCTTCGCGCGGGCGCACTCAGGACGAACGGAGTTTACGTTCCGGACTGAGTGAATGCGCCTTAGAGCCAGCCGAAGGCCCTTGGCCCGCCATAGTTTTCTGGTAATTTGCGCGCCCGGCCCGGGGCACACCGGGCGGAAACGCGATGTGGGACATGGCGGCGAAGCTTGACCTCAAGCTGCGGGCGCGCGCTCAGCCGGCGCCCGAGCGCACGACGAAGGCCGCGCGGCTCCGCGCCGAGCTGAATTCGCCCGAGCTCTCCTTTCTCATGGAGGCGCACGACGGGCTCTCGGCCAAGATCGTCGAGGAACAGGGCTTCCGCGGCGTGTGGGCGTCGGGGCTCGCCATTTCCGCCGCGCTCGGCGTGCGCGATTCCAACGAGGCGTCGTGGACCCAGGTTCTCGAGGTGCTCGAGTTCATGTCCGACGCCACCGCGATCCCGATCCTGGTCGACGGCGATACCGGCTACGGCAACTTCAACAACATGCGCCGGCTGGTGAAGAAGCTGTGCCAGCGCCAGATCGCCGGCGTGTGCATCGAGGACAAGCTGTTCCCCAAGACCAACTCGTTCCTGGGCGAGGGCCAGCCGCTCGCCGACATCGACGAGTTCTGCGGCAAGATCAAGGCCGGCAAGGACAGCCAGACCGACCCCGACTTCTCGATCGTCGCGCGCATCGAGGCGCTGATCTCGGGCTGGGGGATGGACGAGGCGCTGCGCCGCGCCGAGGCCTATCACGGGGCCGGCGCCGATGCCGTGCTGATCCATTCCAAGGCGCGCACGGCCGACGAGATCCTCGCCTTCGCGCGCGATTGGAACCGGCGCTGCCCGGTGGTGATCGTCCCGACCTCGTATCCCGACACGCCGACCGATGCGTTCCGCGAGGCGGGCGTGTCCACCGTGATCTGGGCCAACCACAACCTCCGCGCGGCGATCCGCGCCATGCGCGAGGTGAGTCGCGCCGTGCGCGAGGGCGAGAGCGTCGCCCGCATCGAGGGCCGCATCGCCAGCATGGGCGACGTGTTCCATCTCGCCGGCAACCGCGAGCTTGCCGAGGCCGAGCGGCGCTACCTGCCGGCCGGCCGCGCCGAGGTGAACGCCGTCGTGCTCGCCGCCTCGCGCGGCGCGGCGCTCGGGCCGCTCACCGAGGATCGGCCGAAATGCATGGTGGACGTGCGCGGCCAGCCGCTCCTGCGCCGCCTCGTCGCCACCTTGCGCGACGGCGGCATCCGCCGCGTCGCCGTCGTGCGCGGCTACCGCAAGGAGGCGATCGACCTGCCGCAGATCGAGGCCATCGACAACGACGCCTATGAGACGACCGGCGAGGCGGCCTCGCTCGCCTGCGCCGCCGACCGGCTCGACGGGCCGTGCGTCGTCGCCTACGGCGACATCCTGTTCCGCCGCTACATCCTCGACAATCTGCTCGCCGCCGAGGGCGACATCGTGATCGCCGCCGACGCGCTGTGGCGCGAAAGCCGCGGCCGGTCGCGCGAACGAATTCGCGACCTGGTCGCCTGCTCGCGCGCCTTCACCGGCGATTACTTGGATGAGGACCCGGTCGCGCTCGCGCGCATCGGTCCCGACCTCGCTCCGGCGGAGACGACGGGCGAATGGATCGGGCTTGTCCGGCTGAGCGCCGAGGGCGCCGCGCTGGTCCGCGCCGAACTCGAATCGATGCGCACCGACGGCTCGCTCGCCGCCGCCGGCATGCCGGAGCTTCTCAATCGCCTGATCGCGCGCGGACACGCGCCGCGGGTGCTCTACGTCGCCGGCCACTGGCTCGACGTCGACGACGCGTTCGACCTCGCCTCGGCCCGCAACGCGCTGTGACCGCCCGATGATCGCCGCCGACGAATTCCTCGCGCCGGCGCGCGCGCGCGGCTTCGATTTCTACTCCGGCGTGCCGTGCTCGTTCCTCACCGCGATGATCAACCGCGTCATCGGCGACCGCGCGCTCACCTATGTCGGCGCGGCGAGCGAGGGCGAGGCGGTGGCGATCTGCGCCGGCGCCTGGCTCGCCGGCCGCAAGACCGTCGTGATGTGCCAGAACTCCGGTTTAGGAAACACCGTCAATCCCCTGACATCGCTCAATTTTCCCTTTCGCATCCCGACCCTGATGATCGTCACCTGGCGGGGCCAGCCGGGGCTCCACGACGAACCGCAGCACGAGCTGATGGGCGAGATCACGGACGAGCTGCTCGAAACCATGCGCATCCCGCACTTTCCCTTCCCGGCCGAGTCCGGCGCCATCGCGGGCGCGCTGGAATCGGCGGAAGGCGAGATGGCGCGCACCGGGCTGCCCTTCGCCTTCATCATGGCGCGCGGCAGCGTCGCCAACGAAGCGCTCGACGAGAAACCGGTCGCGCGCCGCGCCGGGGGCCGGCGCCGCGACCTCGCGAAAGGCGGCGCCTTGCCGACGCGCGGCGAGGTGCTGCAGCGCTTCCTCGCGATCGTCCCGCCCGAGGCGGCGGTGATCGCGACCACGGGCTACACCGGGCGCGAGCTGTTCACCCTCGCCGACCGTGAACAGCACCTCTACCAGGTCGGCTCGATGGGCTGCGCCAGCGGCATGGGGCTCGGCGTCGCGCTGAATGCGAAGCGTCCGGTCGTGGTGCTCGACGGCGACGGCGCCGCGCTCATGAAGATGGGCACGCTCGCCACCATCGGGGCGCGCGGGCCCGCGAACCTTATCCACGTCGTCCTCGACAACGGCGTCCACGAATCGACCGGCGGCCAGGCGACGGTTTCGCCCGCGATCGCCTTCGCCGACGCGGCGCTCGCCTGCGGCTACGCGTCCGGCGCCGTATGCGACACGACGGCGGGCTTCGAGTCGGCCTTCAAGGAGGCCCTCGCCGCGCCGGGCCCGCACCTCGTCCACGTCCGCATCCGGCCGAAGGTGATGGACAATCTCGGCCGCCCGACGGTGAAACCGCCCGAGGTGGCCGCCCGCTTCCGCGACTTTCTCGGACGCTAATCCGCGGCCTCGCGCCGCAGCGCGCCAGCGCTGGGCAGCATCCCATTGCTGGCTCCGAGGGGCCGGTATACGCTGGCGAATACTTTGTACCTTCGGGGAGGACGACAATGACGAAGAAGTCGACGCGTAACGACCGGGCCCGTGCGCGCGATTCCGCAAAGCCCTCGCGCCGCGAGATATTGCGCACCATCGCGATCGGCGGCGCCGGCGCGATCGCCGCGCCCTGGGTCGTCCGCCCGTCCTACGGCCAGGGACGCGTCATCAAGATCGGCATGGTGAGCCCGCAGACCGGGCCGATCGCCGCGTTCGGCGAAGCCGACCAGTGGGTGCTGCAAGAGATTCGCAAGACGCTCGCGGGCGGGATCACCGTCGCCGGCACGCGCCACCAGGTCGAGATCATTTACAAGGACAGCCAGTCGAACCCGAACCGCGCATCCGAGGTCGCGGCCCAGCTGATCAGCAACGACCGCGTCGACATGGTGGTCGCGTCGTCGACGTCGGACACCGTGAACCCGGTCTCCGATCAGTGCGAGCTGAACGGCGTTCCGAGCATCACCGCCGACGATCCGTGGGAGACTTGGTTTTTCGGCCGCAAGGGCGATCCCAAGAAGGGGTTCGAGTGGACCTACCACTTCTTCTGGGGCTTCGGCATGGTCGGCAACCTGTTCGCCGACATGTGGAACGCGCTGCCGACCAATAAGATCGTCGGCGCGATGTTCACCAACGATCCCGACGGCATCGCGGCCAGCAACGAGGACCACGGGCTGCCGCCGTTGTTCCGCTCCAAGGGCTTCCAGCTGCGCAATCTCGGGCTTTACCCGCCCTTGAGCGACGACTTCACGGCGCAGATCGCGCAGCTCAAGAACGCCAATGCGGACATCGCCTTCGGCATCTTCAACCCGCCGCAGTTCGCGACCTTCTGGACGCAGTGCGCCCAGCAGGGCTACCGGCCGAAGATCATGACGCCGCCGAAGGCGATCCTGTTCCCCTCGGCCGTCGAGGCGGTCGGCGAACGCGGCACGGGGCTTTCCACCGAAGTGTGGTGGTCGCAGAACCATCCCTTCAAGTCGGGCCTGACCGGCCAGACGGCACGCCAGTTCTGCGACGCCTACACGGCGGCGACCGGCAAGCAATGGACCCAGCCGATCGGCTTCAAGCACGCCAACATCGAGGTCGCGATCGACGTGCTCAAGCGTTCGGCGAAGCTCACCCCCGAAGCGATCCGCGACGCGATCCCGGTCACCGACTACGCCTCGCTGGTCGGGCCGATCACCTGGAAGGGCGGACCGACCAACCCGGTCAAGAACGTATGCACGACGCCCCTGGTCGGCGGCCAGTGGAAACCCGGCAAGCGGTTCAAGTACGACCTGCACAACGTGTTCAACGCCTCGGCGCCGAACATTCCGCTCGACAGCCCGTTCGTACCGATCAAGTACTGATCGCTCGGCCGGCGCGGGCCGGATGGCCGCGGGATCGCGGGTCCTGCCCGCGTCGGAAGGGGGGCGGATGGCTACACTTTTGCAACTCGACGGCGTCTCGAAGTCCTACGGCGCGCTTGCCGCCATCGACCGGCTCACGCTCGCGGTCGAGGAGGGCGAGGCGCTCGCCGTGATCGGGCCGAACGGCGCCGGCAAGTCCACGATGTTCAACCTGGTCACCGGCGACGCGGCGCCCGATGCCGGCCGCGTCGTGTTCGCCGGCCGCGACATCACCTCGATGGCGCCGCACGCGCGCTCGCGGCTCGGGATCGGGCGGTCCTACCAGATCCCCCATCCGTTCGCGAACATGACGGTGTTCGAGAACCTTCTGGTCGGGGCGATCTTCGGCGGCGGCGCGAGCGAGCGCGAGAGCTACGCGAGCTGCGCCGAGATCCTCGAGCTCACGGGACTGCTCGCGCGCGCGAACCAGCCCGCAGGCACGCTCACCCTGTTGCAGCGCAAGCGGCTCGAGCTCGCGCGCGCCCTCGCCATGCGGCCGCGCCTCCTCCTGCTCGACGAGATCGGCGGCGGTCTCACCGAGCACGAAAGCCAAGAGTTGATCGAGACCATCCGGGCGATCCACGCCCGCGGCGCGACGATCGTGTGGATCGAGCACATCGTGCATGCCCTCGTCTCGGTGGCGAGCCGGCTCGTCGTGATCAATTTCGGCCAGAAGCTCGCCGAAGGCGAACCGCGCGCCGTCATGGCCGATCCGCGCGTCAAGGAGGTCTTCATGGGCATCCCCGCCGCATGAGCCTCCTTCGAACGCGGGGACTCCGCGCCTTCTACGGCGACTTCCAGGCCCTGTTCGACGTCGACGTCGACGTCGCCGACGGCGAGACCGTCGCCATGATCGGGGCGAACGGCGCCGGCAAGACGACGTTCCTCCGCGCCGTCATGGGCGCGCTCGCCGCCGAACCCGGCATGGTGGTCTATGACGGACATCCGATCGGCGGACGCAGCCCGCACGACATCGTCCGGCTCGGCATCGCGATGGTGCCCGAGGGCCGCAAGCTGTTCCCGAGCCTCACCGTCGAGGAGAACCTGCTGATCGGCGCCTATTGCCGGCGGCCGGGCCATTGGAACCTGGAGCGCGTCTTCGCCCTGTTCCCGATGCTGGCCGAGCGGCGCGGCATCCCCGCGGATTCGCTGTCGGGCGGCCAGCAGCAGATGGCGGCGATCGGCCGCGCCCTCATGTCGAACCCGCGGCTGCTGCTGTGCGACGAGTTGAGCCTCGGCCTCGCGCCGGTCGCAATCAAGGACATCTATGCCTGCCTCGCCGCGATCGCCGCCGAAGGGACGACGCTCGTCATCGTCGAGCAGGACATCGCCCGCGCCCTCGCGGCGTCCGACCGGTTCTACTGCATACAGGAGGGGCGCGTCGCGCTGTCGGGTCCCGCCGACCAGGTGAACCGCCAGGCCATCACCACGGCGTATTTCGGCGTATGACCGGAACGCCGCCATGAACTGGCTGTCGATCCTCGTCCAGGGCGTGCTGCTGGGCGGCCTGTACGCGCTGTTCGCGATCGGATTGTCCCTCTCGTTCGGCATCATGCGCCTCGTCAACATCGCGCACGGCGACCTGATCGTTTTGTCGGCGTTCGTCGCGCTCGTCGTCGTCAACGGGCTCGGCATGCCGCCGTTTGCAAGCCTCGCCGTCGTCATTCCGGCGATGTTCGCCGTCGGCTACGCGCTGCAGCGCGGGCTCCTGAACTACACGCTCGGCGGGTCGCTGCTGCCGCCGCTGCTCGTCACGTTCGGCGTCTCGGTGATCATCCAGAATCTCTTGCTCGAAGGTTTCGGGGCGCATGTGCGCCGCCTGCAGGCCGGCGCCATCGAGACCGAGAGCATCGTGCTCCCGAGCGGGCTCGCCGTCGGCGTGTTTCCCCTCCTCGTCTTCGCGATCGCGATCGTCGCAATCGCGTCGTTGCAGCTCCTGTTCTTCCGCACCGGCCTCGGCCGCGCCTTCCGCGCCGCCTCGGACGATGCCACCACGGCCGAGTTGATGGGCGTCGACAACCGGCATCTCTACGCGCTCGCCATGGCCATCGCGATGGTCTTCACCGCGCTCGCGGGCGTCCTGTTCGCGATTCGCACCACCTTCGATCCCGCCTCGGGTCCCATCCGGCTGATCTTCGCGTTCGAGGCGGTCATCATCGGCGGGCTCGGCAGCTTCTGGGGCACGCTCGTCGGCGGCATGGTGCTCGGCATCGCGCAGGCGATCGGCGCCGCCCTGTCGCCCACCTGGCAGATCCTCGCCGGCCACATCGCGTTCCTGATTGTCCTGATCGTCAAGCCGAGCGGGCTGTTCCCGCGCACGCGGGAATAGCATGGGCGGGTTCGAGATCGAGCGTTCGACGCAAGCGAGCCGGGCCTTCGCGGTCTTCGGCGTGATTCTGGTCGCGTCCCTCGCGGCGCTGCCCTACTGGGGCGGGCCGGGCGACATGCGGCTGGTCGCCGAGATGGCCTACTACTTGGCGCTCGCCCAGCTGTGGAACTTGCTCGCGGGCTATGCCGGGCTCGTGTCGGTCGGCCAGCAGGCGTTCGTCGGGCTCGGCGCCTACGCGCTGTTCTTCGCGACGGCCCAGCTCGGAATCCATCCCATCGTCGCGGTGGCGCTGTCGGGCGTGTTCGCGGGATTGGTCTCGATCCCGGTCGCCTTCGTCGTGTTCCGGTTGCGCGGCGCCTATTTCGCGGTCGGCACCTGGGTCGTGGCCGAGATATTCGCGTTGTCGGTGAGCCTTGTGCCCGTGCTCGGCGGCGGGTCGGGCCTGTCGCTCACGCCCGCCATCGTGCGCCAGATCGCGCCCGACCGGGCGGGGCGCGAGACGATCGTCTATTGGCTGTCGCTCGGCATCTGCGTCGTCGTGTTCGCCGTCGTGTACCTCATGCTGCGCTCGCGCCATGGGCTCGCGCTCACCGCGATCCGCGATTCCGAGCCCGCCTCGGCGAGCCTCGGCGTCGATACGTTCCGCACCAAGCTCATCATCTACGTGGTCACCGCCTTGTGCACCGGATTCGTCGGCGCGCTGATCTTCATCTGGAAGCTCAGGCTTTCGCCCGAGGCGGGGTTCAGCGTCAACGACTGGACGGTCGTGGTCATCTTCATGGTCGTGATCGGCGGCATCGGCACGCTCGAAGGGCCGATCGTCGGCATGCTGGTCTATTTCGTGCTGCGCGAGCTCCTCGCCGACTACGGCACCTGGTATCTGATCCTGCTCGGAACGGTCGCCGTCGTCGTCATGCTGCGCGCGCAGGAAGGGCTATGGGGACTGATCGCCCGGCGCTTCGACCTCGAGCTGTTTCCGGTGCGGCGGCGGCTCGGCCGGACGGAACCCTAGGCGGGCGCGCCGGACCTTACCTTCATCGCGACCAGACACTCCTTCACCGCGGCGACGGCGCGGCGAAGATCGTCCGCGTCGATCCGTCCCATGCAGCCGATGCGGAAACTGTCGCGCCGCGTGAGCTTGCCCGGATAGATCACGAAGCCGCGCGCTCCCATCAGCTCATAGAAGCGGGCAAACGCGAAATTCGGGTCGCCGGGCATGTGGAAGGTTACGATCGTCGGCGTCTGCAGGTTGTCGGACAGGAAGGTGCGGAAGCCGAGCGCCCGCATGCCGTCGACCAGCGCCCGGCAGTTCGCCCGATAGCGCGCGAGACGCGCCTCGGGACCGCCCTCCTCTTCCAGCTCGTCGAGCGCGCGGTCGAGCGCCGCCATGACGTGGGTCGGCGGGGTGAAGCGCCACTGTCCGTTGCCTTCCATGGCGCGATGCTGGTCGGCAAGGTCGAGCGAGAGCGATGGCGCGTTGCCCGCCGACGCCGCGAGCGCCTCGCGCCGCGCGATCGCGAACCCCATCCCCGGCACGCCCTCGAGCGCTTTGTTGGACGATGCGGCGACGGCGACGAACCGATGCGCGCGCGCATCGATCGGCAGGATGCCGAACGAGCTCATCGCATCGACGATCAGCTCGCGGCCGGCGCGCGCGACCGCGGCAGCGATCTCGCCCAGCGGGTTGAGGATGCCCGAAGTCGTCTCGCAATGGACGAGCGCGACATGGGTGATCGCGGGATCGCCTTCGAGAGCCGAAGCGACCTCGCCGCCCGAGGGCGGCGTGTCCTCGTCGGTCTCGAGCACGGCGTGGGCACGGCCGAGGATTTCGGCGATGCGCACGATGCGCCTGCCGTATTCGCCGTTGACCAGCACGAGGAGCTTGCCGTCGCGCGGCACGAACGTGCCGATCACGGCCTCGACGGCGAACGTGCCCGAGCCCTGCACCGGCACGCAGGCGTGCGTGTCGCCGGCGGCGACCAGCGCGGCGAGCCGGTCGCGCACGCGCCGGTTCATCTCGATGAACGCGGGATCGCGCGAGCCCCAGTCGCGCAGCATCGCCTCGCGCACGGTGCGCGAGGTGGTGAGCGGACCCGGCGTCAGCAGGATCGGCGCGTCGTCGTCGCGGATCATCGCGGGATCATACCGCGGCGGCGAAGCGGCGCGGAAGCGCGCGGCGCACGTGGCCGTTGGCGGCAAGCCACGCGACCGCGTCGGTGAGCGTTTGGTCGAGCGAGGTGACGGGTAGTCCCAGCTCGTCGCGCGCCTTCGACGAATCGAAGATCATCGCGGTGCGCGCGAGCCGGACACCGGTGAGCGGCGCGACCGGCGCGCGATGCGTCACGCGGTCGGCGACCATCTCGGACGCCCAGGCGAACGCGACCGCGGCGGCGTAGGGAACGCGCAGCCGGGGCATCGCGAGCCCCGTGATGCGCCCGAGCACGGCCAGCAGTTCGCCCATCGACACGTTGGCTCCGCCGAGCACGTAGCGCTCGCCGACGCGGCCCTTCTCGGCCGCGAGCACGTGGCCCAGCGCGGCGTGGCGCACGTCGACGACATTGAACACGCAGTCGAGATAGGCGGGTGTCTCGCCGTTCAGGAATCCGAGAATCATGCGGGTCGGCGGGGTGAGGCGCCGGTCGCCGGGCCCGAGCGGCATGGTCGGGTTGACGACCACGACGGGCGCGCCGCGCGCCGCCGCCTCCATCGCCGCCCGCTCGCCGAGCAGCTTCGAGACGGCGTACGGCCCCGGCATGTCTTCGGGCTCCAGAGCCGCCTCCTCGCCCGTGATCGGCAACGGCGCCGCGCGGCGCACGCTCTTCAGGATCGACTCGGTCGAAGTGTGTACGATGCGCTCGACCCCTGCCCGCTCGGCTTCCTCGATGACGTTGCGCGTGCCCTCGGCGTTGACGGCGAGGAAACTCGACTTGTCGCGGTCCCACAGGTTCGGGTTGCCCGCGAGATGGAATACGCAGGAGGCGCCGGCGACGGCGCGGCGCACCGTTTCACGCTCGCAGATCGAGCCGCGGATCGCCTCGACGCCGTCGGCCGCGCCCTCCGGCGCCTCGAGGTCGAGCACGCGCACGCGCTCGCCACGCTGGACGAGTAGGCGCACGAGGTGGCCGCCGATGAAGCCGGCGCCGCCGGTGACGAGGTTGAGGCGGGCGCGCATCGTTCAGCGCGCGAGGCCCGCAATCGCGCCGCTGATCCCGCACCAGGCGAAATCGAGCGGCGACAGGGCGACGCGGCGGGCGAGCGGGTCGCCCGCCTTGAGGCGCTCGGACAGGCGCGCAGCGAGGCGCACGATCACGGCGGATTCCATGGCGAGCCCGCGGCTCTTGAGCCGTCCCGGCAGCTCGCGCGCCGCGACCAGTAGCTCGTCGGTCGCCGCGATGGTGCGGTCGAGCACGCGGCGGAGCGCGGGCGAAGATGCCGGGCGTGCCAGCGCCGCCACGGCCTCGCCCTCGATCCCCATCCAGTCGAGCGGCAGGTAGACGCGGTCGAGGTCGCGGTAGTCGTCGCCGCAATCCTGCAAATGGTTCAGCACCTGGAGCGCATTGCACAGCGCGTCGGAAGCGGGCCGCGCCTCGCGCGCCTCGCCGTGCAGGTCGAGCAAATAGCGCCCGACCGGCGCCGCCGAAAGCATGCAATAGCCCATCAGCTCGCCCCAGTCGGCATAGCGCAGCTTGATGGCGTCTTGCTTGAACGCGGCGATGAGGTCGCGGCAATGGTCGAGCGGCACGCCGGTCGCAAGGCAGCTTTCGCGGATGCGATAGGCCTTCTCAAGTCCTGACCGCCCGGCGTTGCGCCCGACGATCGCGTCGTCGAACGCGGAGAGCCGCGCGATCTTGTCGTCGGGCGCGAGCTTCGGGTTGTCGGCGATGTCGTCGATCGCGCGGGCGAACGCGTAGAACTTGGCTACGTGCGGGCGCAGCCGCGGCGCGATCAGGAACGAGCCGACGGGAAAGTTCTCGTCGCGCGCCCCCTTGCCCGAGGGCGTCTCGATCGCGCTCACGATCCCGCCGCCGACGGGCGATGGTGACGCCCCTTCCACGATCCGCCTCTGCCCAGCCAATGCCGCACCGCCGAATCGATGGTCATGCCCGTGTACAACAACGCCGCGACGGGCAGAACTATTCCGTGCCACGCCTTGAGCCCGTACAGGCGGAGCGTCGGCGCCTCGGCCGCCGCCATCATGAACCACGCAAGCAGCGCGATCACTAGCGCCGCGACCTCGCCATGGGCGAAGATCGCCAGCGCGACAACCGGCGGGGCGACGAAGACGAGTAGCATCGCCGCCACCGTGCCGGCCAGCGCCCAGCCGGAATAGCCGAGCTGGTCGAACGCCGTCCGCGCCACCACGGACCATACGCCCGAAAGCCCATCATAGGGGCGAATGCTGACATCGTCCCAAGACAACCCGAGCCAGACCGCGCCGCCCGAGTCCTTGACGGCGCGGGCGAGCGCACAGTCGTCGATCAGCGCGCCCCGGATCGCCTCAAGCCCGCCGATGCGCCCGAGCGCCGCGCTTCGCACCAGCATCGAGCCGCCCGCCGCCGCCGCCTCGCGCCGCTCCGGATCGTTCACCCGGCGGAACGGGTAGAGCAACTGAAAGAAGAACACGAAGGCCGGGATCAGCAGCCGCTCCCACGACGAGCGGCAATGCAGCCGCACCATCAGCGACACGAGGTCGCATCCCTTCGCCTCGGCCCGGGCGACGAGGCGGGAGAGCGTCGCCGGGCCGTGCACGACGTCGGCATCGGTGAACCACAGAAAGGCGGCATCGGGCGCGATCTCGCCCGCGCGGCGCACGCCTTCCGCCATCGCCCAAATCTTGCCGCCCCAGCCG